>JABSRR010000026.1 GCA_013215025.1 Pseudomonadales bacterium | reverse complement strand
TAGACTGACCAAAAACTCAGCTCAACAGACTTATCAGGATAATCAAAATTCAGGCGATGAAACGGCGTGGCGTTTGCAAAAACAAGATTCAACTCTTCGCGAAGCTCGCGCGCCAAGGCTTGAGATTCTGATTCTGCTGGCTCTACTTTGCCGCCCGGGAACTCCCATAAGCCGCCCTGATGTGCATCTTTATGTCGCTTCGACAACAACACCTGCTGCTCATCGTCACTAAAAATGATACCCGCGACGACATGAATTCGATCAACCAAGCCCCATCACCTTTAGTTATAATTAGGTTCTATACTCAGCGTTAATCGTAACGTACTCATGCGATAAATCACTAGTCCAAACACTGGTGGAGACATCGCCTCTGGCAAGGTCAATAGTAATCACAATATCTTCAGCCGCCATCACGGCAGCACCCGCCGCTTCGGTATAAGAACTGGCACGGCCACCGTGTTCAGCAACCAAGACTTCGCCAATTTTAAGGCGCACCTTATCGATGTCGAGCTCTGCCACATTAGCTCTGCCAATCGCTGCTAGGATTCTGCCCCAGTTTGCATCTGACGCAAAAAGCGCCGTTTTTACCAGCGGTGACTCAGCGACAGTAAAAGCAACTTGCCGACATTCTTCGATTGAAGCGCAATTTATCACGTTCACTTCAACAAATTTGTTAGCGCCCTCAGCATCACGAATAATAAGCTGTGCCAGTTCAATAAACACCTGGTTGATATAGCGCTGAACCTCAGCTAACTGATCAGCAGGTAAGGCATCAAGGTTCAAAGAGGATTTACCCGTGCTAATCAGAATCGCACTGTCATTCGTTGATGTATCGCCATCCACAGTAATACTGTTAAACGAGACAGCATTGGCCTGCTCAAGCATAGACTGCAACAGCGCCTGCGAGCATTGTGCATCGATAGCCACAAATGCCAACATGGTCGCCATATTCGGCTTAATCATACCTGCGCCCTTGCTGATACCAGAGATATTCAGCGGCTGATCAGCTACCTTAAGCGATACAGTGCAACCTTTAGGACGCGTGTCCGTTGTCATAATCGCTTCGGCAGCTTTCCCCCAATGACAGGCATCTAAGTTCTCAAGCGCCTTATCTAATGCGGCAATAATTTTTTGCTGCGGTAATGGCTCACCAATCACGCCTGTCGAAAATGGCAGCACTTGCTGAGGCTGACAGGCAGTTTTTTCTGCCAGTTGATCGACGGTTTGCTGAGCGGCTTGCAAGCCCTGAGCGCCGGTACCAGCATTCGCATTACCCGTATTGATGAGCAAATAGCGCGGCGATACTTCAGTTATATGCTGCTTGGCAATAAGCACAGGCGCGGCGCAGAATACATTTTGGGTGAATACTGCGGCCGTCGAACTGCCTTCAGCAATTTCAATGATAGTCAGATCATTGCGCTCGGTCTGTTTGATGCCCGCGTTGGCGACACCTAAACGAATACCTTCAATCGCAACAAATTCTGGTAATGGTGCGTTTCCAACAGCCATAGCGCGCTCCTATGTTAACTTGCCATGGCATTGCTTATATTTTTTACCTGAGCCACAGGGACAGGGCTCGTTGCGACCGACTTTTTTACCCTCGCGGACAAAAGGCGTATCTTTATCAACGTCTGGCTCGCTACCTGAAGCAGACGCCGCTGCATCTGCCGCGGTTGAATCTGTGGCCGAAATGGCAGGGTGTTCTGCGTGCATGGTTTGGCTTTCGGCCTCCGCCTGCAGTCTTCGCTGTTGCTCCACCTGAGCAATTTCATCTTCGGTTTGAATTTGTACTTTTGATAAAAAGCGAATCACATCATATTTGATATTATCGAGCATTTCTTGAAATAACTCGAAAGACTCACGCTTGTATTCTTGCTTAGGGTTTTTACCCGCATAACCGCGTAAATGAATGCCTTGGCGTAAATGATCCATCGTGGCTAAATGCTCTTTCCATAAACCATCCAGTACCTGCAAGAAAATATGGCTTTCAAAGCGACGCATTTCGTCACCTACCACAGCTGCTTTTTGCTGATACTGGGCAACAATATGCTGTAAAATTTTTGCTCGTAAGTCGTCTTCATTTAGCTTGTCGTCGTCATCCAGCCATTGCTGAACGGGCAGCTGTACTGAAAACTCGGCCTGTAAGGCATTTTCTAGCGCAGGGATATCCCACATATCCTCTACCGACTGCGGCGGGATAAATTGACTNATGGATGAGTCAACCACATCTGCGCGAATCGAATCTAAGGTGTCGCTTAAGTCTTCTGTGTTGAGAATAAAGTCGCGCTGTTGATATACCACCTGACGCTGATCATTGGCAACATCGTCATATTCAAGTAAGGATTTTCGAATATCAAAATTTCGGCCTTCAACTTTACGCTGTGCTTTCTCGATCGCGTTGCTGACCATTTTGTGCTCTATCGCTTCACCTTCTTCCATACCTAAGCGCTGCATAATCGCGCGCACTCGATCGGAGGCAAAAATACGCATCAAATCATCTTCTAACGATAAATAAAAACGTGTTAAGCCGGGGTCACCTTGACGGCCCGAGCGACCGCGCAGCTGATTATCAATCCGGCGACTTTCGTGACGTTCGGTTCCGAGTATATGCAAGCCGCCAGCAGCCAATACCGCCTCATGACGCTGCGCCCAGTCTGCTTTAAGCTCTGCTAGCTGAATATCTGTCGGCGCCTCTAGCTGCGCAATTTCAACCTCTAGATTACCGCCAAGTACAATATCGGTGCCTCGACCCGCCATATTTGTTGCAATCGTTACCGCCCCAGGCCGACCGGCCTCTGCAACAACCTCGGCTTCTTTTGCATGCATCTTGGCATTTAACACATTGTGCTGAATCTTTTTCTTTTGCAAAAGACGCGACAGCAACTCAGAGCTTTCGATGGACGCGGTACCAACCAGGATTGGTGCACCGGTTGCGCGGATTTCTTCAATATCTTTTGCAATCGCTTCAAATTTTTCAGCAATGCTCATGTAAATTACATCGTTAAGATCTTGCCGCTGTATGGCTTTGTTAGTAGGAATAACAGTAACTTCCAAGCCATAAATTTCATGAAACTCTTTTGCTTCTGTATCGGCTGTACCGGTCATACCGGCTAATTTATCGAATAAGCGGAAGTAATTTTGGAACGTTGTTGAGGCAAGGGTTTGGCTTTCCTGCTGAATTTTAACTTTCTCTTTCGCCTCAATGGCCTGATGCAGACCTTCGGATAAACGTCTGCCGGGCATGGTGCGACCCGTATGCTCATCAACCAGAACAATTTCGTTTTGCTGAACAATGTAATCAACATTTTTATGAAACAGCACATGTGCTCGCAGTGCAGTTTGCACATGATGTAATAATTTTAAGTTTTGCGAGGCGTAAAGGCTCTCGCCTTCATCAAGCAAACCATCTTTTATCAAGATTTGCTCAACATATTCATGGCCTTGCTCAGTGAATTCCACCTGTCGAGATTTTTCATCTAAGGTGTAGTGGCCTTCGCCAATGATTTTTTCACCCAATTTTTCTTCGACACTGGCTTCAGAAAGTTTCGGGATAAACACATTAATGCGCTTATAAAGCGCTGAACTATCTTCTGCCGCACCAGAAATGATTAATGGTGTACGAGCTTCATCAATTAGAATCGAGTCAACTTCGTCGACAATTGCAAAAAACTGCTCACGCTGCACTCGATCAGCGAGCGTAAACGCCATATTATCGCGCAGGTAGTCAAAGCCAAATTCGTTATTGGTACCGTAGGTAATATCAGCCTGATAAGCCGCTTGTTTTTCATTCCAAGCCTGATTTGGCACAACCGCGCCAACGGACAAGCCCAGAAACTCATACAGAGGACGCATCCAATTAGCGTCACGAGAGGCTAAATAATCATTTACGGTAACAACATAGACCCCGCGAGCGGTAAGCGCATTTAGATACACCGCGAGCGTTGCCATTAGGGTTTTACCCTCGCCCGTGCGCATTTCCGCAATACGACCCTCGTGCAAAGTCATTGCACCGATCAGCTGCACATCAAAATGTCGCATCGCTAAGGTACGTTGACTGGCTTCGCGACAAACGGCAAAGGCCTCAGGCAATAAATTATCTAAGCTTTCGCCATCCGCCAAACGATTTTTAAACTGCTGGGTTTTTGCTTGAAGCGCTGCATCATCTAAGCTTTGTAAATCAGCTTCAAGCGCATTGATCTTGGCAACCGTCTTACGCATCCGTTTAATTTCACGGTCATTACGGGTACCCAATAAGGCTTTAAAAATATTCATAGTGGTCGAAAGAAGTTCATCACGGCAAAGCGCCATAGTCTATCAGATCCAGACCGAGAAAACACAGTCCTCAAGTGGCTTGATAGCAATTAGACGCTGCAGTAATCAGCTTAGATAGATTTGCGGTAAATGTAGCGGTGCGGATCGACTTGTCGGCCATTTTTAAGCACTTCATAGTGCACATGCGGCCCTGTGGAGCGGCCAGTTGAGCCCATCTTGGCAAGCGCCTGACCTTTATTCACCACATCGCCCACTTTGACTAAATGGGATTTGTTATGCGCATAGCGAGTACTGTAGCCATTACCATGATTAACTTCGACCATCATGCCGTAGCCATAGCGGTCACCTGACCAAGTCACCACACCCGAGGCGACAGCAATCACGTCGCTGTCTTCTTGACCGGCAAAGTCCACGCCTTTATGCAAGCTCAAACGCCCAGTAAATGGGTCAATGCGTTTGCCATAGTTCGACGATAGCCAACCTTTAACAATCGGTCGGCCCGACAGATAGGACTCTTTTTGAATATTACTATTTTGCACTAAACCATCAATCGCCAGCAGCTCAGTTTCGCGAATTTTAAGTCTTGCCTGCATGGCTTGCATATTGGCGAGAAGATGGTGCTCAGACTGTATTGCGTCAGGCTCGGCAGTGTTAAGCAAACCACCGATCGCAGGCTCGCGATAAAAATCAAATTCTTCAGACATACCCGCCATATCAGCGACCTGGCCACCGAGCGCCTCAAGGCGCGTCATTCTTGCCTGCAAGAGACCAAACTGACGCGATTGTTCTAAAAAAACGGCCTCAGAATAAGCGTTGAGGCTATTGATTTGGTGCTGATCGAATAGCGTCTGCTCGCGCATACGATCAACTTCAGCTTGGTAATGGCGCACTTGAAAAAATCGATCGAGATATAGACCAATAAACAACAGTAGGCTAAGCAGCAATGCTGCAAGCAACATGGCTAAGTAGGCAATCTTGCGATTACTTAGATTAAACTCTTTCGAGCCAGAAAAATTAGCATCTAAAACAATCAATTTCATAATGCTGACATCACATCAGTAGATGAAAAACTTAGGCTGCTGAGACTTGCCCCGAACTGTATGAGATCGGTGCATCCTCTTCATCAAAAGTAACAACCTCCCAAGCATCCTGTTGCTTTATTAACTCCCTGAGGACTGCATTATTCAGTCCGTGACCTGATTTGGTGGCTTTAAACTCACCAATCAAGCTATTACCTAATAAATATAAATCGCCGATAGCATCCAGTATTTTATGTTTCACGAATTCATCGTCGTAACGCAGGCCATCTTCATTAAGAATGCGATATTCATCAACCACAATAGCATTCTCTACGCTGCCACCACGGGCTAAACCTTTAGAGCGCAAATATTCAATCTCATGCATAAAGCCAAAGGTTCTGGCACGTGAAATTTCTTTTACAAACGACGTAGTTGAAAAATCAATTTCCGCATCAACCTTACGCTCGTTAAACACCGGATGATTAAAGTCGATGGAAAAAGACACCTTAAATCCATCAAAGGGGAGAAAACTGGCAACTTTATCATCGTGCTTAACGGTTACAGGTTGCTTGATGCGGATGAATTTTTTGGCTGCCGCCTGCTCTTCGATCCCAGCTGACTGCAGTAAAAACACAAACGGCCCAGCACTGCCGTCCATAATGGGCACCTCAGAGGCACTTAATTCGACATAGGCGTTATCAATACCCAAACCTGCCATGGCGGAAAGCAGATGCTCTACCGTCGAAACCCTGACATCACCTTTTACTAAGGTCGTGGATAAGGTTGTATCGCCGACGTTCTCAGCACGTGCCTCTATTTCAACCACGGGATCTAAGTCTACCCGACGAAACACAATTCCCGCATCGACAGGAGCAGGTTTGAGCGAGAGATATACCTTCTCTCCGGTATGCAAGCCCACTCCAGTAGCTCGAATTGTATTACGCAATGTGCGTTGACGAATAATCGACATGCTTGGGTTCCAGATCCTATTTATGCTTAAAACTTGTAATACTAGCAAAAAGTGCTACGAGTAAAAAGACCGCATATTTGGCTAAAGTTCAACAAACTGGCAGAAATGGTCTAATAAAAGCCATATAAAGCCCGATTTTGCGAACTAGCTAGCACAATACAATCCATTAAAGCTGCACAGAGCAACGACATATTGCATTCTGTGCAGCACGCATCAAAAGCATTTAATCAGCCTGTCTTCGTAAAAACGCTGGTATATCCAACAGCTCAAGATCATCGTCTTTAACCTGCGAGGCCGCGGCGCCGCCCGGCAATGAGCTCAAACGATTGGTTGGATTCCGCATGGCAGTAGGCTTATCGTAAGCTGAATAATCAACTGCCGGGGTTACAAGCTCTGCTGCATGCTCAGATGTTGGGGTCGCAGTAGGAATACTATTATCATAGGATCGCTCAACGCTAGACTGCGGCCTTACCGAGGAAGCTGGTGGACTGGCAAGCATACCCATCTCTTCCGCACCAATACCGGTAGCCACCACGGTAACTTTTATTTCGTCATCAAGGCTTGGGTCGATAACGGTGCCGACAACAACTGTGGCGTTATCTGAGGCAAATTCCTCGACAATATCACCAACATCGGCAAACTCACCCAACTCCAAGCTTTCAGAAGCGGTAATATTGACCAGAATGCCACGTGCACCTTCTAAATTAATATCTTCAAGCAAGGGTGATGAAACGGCCAGTCGTGCAGCTTCTTCTGCCCGGTCTTCACCACGCGCACGACCTGTACCCATCATCGCCATGCCCATCTCGCTCATCACCGTGCGCACATCTGCAAAGTCAACGTTGATCATGCCAGGACGCATGATTAAATCAGCTATACCCTGAACGGCACCATGTAAAACATCATTAGCCTCTGAGAAAGCTTCTACTAAGCTAACTTTCCCGCCCAGAACTGCCATAAGCTTTTCATTTGGAATAGTAATAAGCGAGTCAACATGTTGAGCTAGCTCACGCATACCCTCTTCAGCCAGTCGCATACGTTTTTTTCCTTCAAAACGAAATGGCTTGGTAATTACCGCAACCGTTAGGATACCTAACTCTTTAGCGACTTCAGCGACAACGGGCGCAGCACCAGTGCCAGTACCACCGCCCATACCAGCCGTAATAAATACCATATCAGCGCCTGACAGCACTTCGGCAATCCTGTCGCGGTCTTCCATAGCTGCTTGACGACCCACCTCAGGGTTAGCACCCGCGCCAAGCCCTTTGGTGATATTGGTACCTAACTGCAAAACCGTTCGGGTTTCAATATCCTCCAGCGCTTGAGCATCAGTGTTTGCACAAATAAACTCAACACCCTGGACTTGTTTATCAATCATGTGCTTAACAGCGTTACCGCCGCCGCCGCCCACACCAACAACTTTAATTACAGCCTTTTGTGGCTGACTATCGATCAATTCAAACATAGCTTCTCTCCCCTTGCTAAGTTTAAGTTTCAGTAAAACATTTAAAAATTATCTGTAAACCAACGTTTCATCTTACCTAACACACCGGGTCCATCTTTATGTGATGACGATGTGTTATAAGCAGGATTAAATTGTTTTTTCATTCCGTAATGCAGCAAACCTACACCGGTTGCGTAAATAGGATTTTTGACGATATCTTGTAAGCCACCTTTTTGTGTTGGCGAACCGAGCCGAACCGGCATATGAAAAATTTCTTCTGCAAGATCGACGGCACCTTCCATTTTCGCGGTACCACCGGTCAGTACGACGCCTGCTGCAAGCACAGGCTCAAATCCCGAACGTCTCACTTCAGCCTGCACTAAGGTAAATAACTCGTCGTATCGAGGTTCAACCACCTCGGCTAGTGCCTGTCTTGAAAGATCGCGCGGCGGCCGATCGCCAACGCTAGGCACCTTAATCGTTTCTTCTTCCCTAGCCAGTTGTGCCAATGCACAGGCGTATTTCATCTTGATTTCGTCTGCATGTTGAGTTGGCGTTCGCAGCGCCATTGCAATATCGTTTGTGACTTGATCACCCGCAATAGGAATAACGCCTGTGTGGCGAATAGAGCCCTCAGTAAAAATAGCGATATCAGATGTGCCTCCACCCATATCAACTAAACAAACGCCAAGCTCTCTTTCATCATCAGTTAACACCGAGTAGCTCGAAGCTAGCTGCTCTAAAATGATATCTTCTACTTCAAGACCACAGCGCTGAATACATTTAATAATATTCTGTGCCGCAGTCACTGCGCCCGTCACCAAGTGCACCTTAGCCTCTAAACGCACTCCGCTCATACCGTAGGGTTCTTTTACGCCTTCTTGCGAATCAATAATGTACTCTTGTGGAAGTATGTGCAGAATCTGTTGATCGGCTGGAATAGCCACTGCTTTTGCTGCATCGATAACGCGCTCAACGTCAGCCGAAGACACTTCTTTATCTTTAATGGCAACAATACCGTGTGAGTTCAGGCTTTTAATATGGCTACCTGCAATCCCGGCATAGACAGAGTGAATTTGACAGCC
Organism: Pseudomonadales bacterium; assembly: GCA_013215025.1. Lineage (NCBI taxonomy): Bacteria > Pseudomonadati > Pseudomonadota > Gammaproteobacteria > Pseudomonadales > Pseudomonadales bacterium. The sequence continues at coordinate 15,553 of JABSRR010000026.1, read as the reverse complement.
GGCCATTAATTCAGCCTCTTCTACGGCACGCTGAATAGAGTGCACCGTAGATTCAATATCAACGACAACACCTTTTTTCAATCCACGTGACGGGTGTGAGCCTAAACCGATAATTTCCAATTCACCGTCAGCGTTTATTTCACCAACAATGGCTACTACCTTTGAGGTACCGATATCGAGGCCGACAATCATATTACTGTCTTTATCACTTGCCATAATATTTACCTTTTATCTTTACCCTATATTTAATCCAGTTGAACAATGTCTTCGGTCTTGAAGCTGACCGCAGCACCATTTTGATAACGTAAATCGACGGTTTTAACGTCATTAGCCTTTGCATATAAGTTCTTGTGGTAAATCGTATTAAACCGCTTAAGCTGCGCAGGCCAGTCATGTTTCTCAAATTTAAGCTCTAAACCATTAACAGCATTAACCGTAAAAAACGACTCCGTTAGTGTATTTAAAGATCGTATCGGCAAAAGTTCCTGTGGCAATAGCTCTGATAGCTGCTGATAAAGTTCAACCGCCTCAATATGTTGATCTGAGTAAAGTGTCGGCATCAGCAATTGATTTGGCATTTCGCTTGGCTTAAATACGGTTGTATCAGCTGCAATCAAGGACGAGTCATTCAAGAAAGCGATAGGCTTATACTCTTGAATATCTATAACTAAGCGGTGATTAATTCTGCGCCTGATACTTACTGACTTCACCCATGGATTAGCCATAAGAGAATCGTGCAGTAACTGCAAATTGTAATCAATATTACCGTTAGAAACGGCCTGATTTACCGCCTTGATCACTAGCTTTTTATCCACATAATTAAAACTTCCATTCACGTCTACCGCATGAATTTCTTGCTTAAACACATCAGTACTTATGAGTATTGTCTGATAGCCAATAAAAACGGCAATCAGGCAAAAACCGAATATTAAAAACGCACGGAAAACACTCTGCAGCTGCTGAAAAAAACTCTCGCCCGTTTCGCCAGCCCTTTTTTTATTGACCACTTTTTCTTGCTGCAAACGTTTTAAATTTTTCTTGCGCTGTTTTTCCCACTCCTTGGCTGATGGCGCACTATATACTGGGTTCATTGCAGAATGCGGCGCATGCGGCTTTTTAGACGACTGCTTGCTCTGTTTTTTGAAGCCAATAAACGCCATCATTTATACCCTCAAACTCGCTAGCAATATTGCTAACACAAGGGCATCAAAGCTAAATCCAAACTGCTCTGCGGCCATAGGAACCAAGCTATGACTTGTCATACCAGGTACCGTATTTGCCTCTAAAAAATAATGCTGACCGCTTTGATCTAACATCACATCTACTCTGCCCCAACCAGAACAACCAAGTATATTGAACGCCGCTAAAGCCTCACGCTTAATCTGTGTTTCAACATCTTCAGTTAGACCACATGGGCAAAGGTATTGTGTTTCATTAGACAAGTATTTCGCCTGATAGTCATAAAAGGCATTATTGGTTTGCATTTTTATCATTGGCAAAGCAACGCCGTTCAGAATGGCCACCGTATACTCGGGGCCGTCAATCCATTTTTCAGCAATAATCTGACTATCATATTTAGCTGCGTCACTAATCGCTTGATAGAATGACTCTTCACTGTCGACAATTGACATGCCAATACTAGAGCCCTCACTTGCTGGCTTAAGCATCATTTTATTACCTAAGCTAGCACTAACGGTTTGCCAAACTGACTGATCTGAAACCATTGTAAATGGCGCTGTTGCGATATTAGCCCCTTGCCACAGCAATTTCGTTTTTGCCTTATCCATGGCGATAGCGCATGCCGTCATATCAGAGCCGGTAAAGCTAATACCTTTACTTTTTAATACCGCTTGTACTGTACCGTTTTCACCGTCGCCACCATGCAGTGCAATAAAACAGTGTTTGATCGCATGCTGGTCAAGCTTGCCAGCCAAATCAGCCGTATTTGTATCAATGGCTGTAACCGCAACACCTACCCTTGAAAATGCGTCTAAAATAGCGTTTCCTGAGAGCAATGATATCTCTCGTTCAGCGCTTTCACCGCCAAGCAACACTGCAATATTGCCATGTTGTAAAGTGTTTATTTCTGCAATTAGGTCAGCCAGCTTATTTGTCATCTATAAACCCCCGCTGCGACAAATCTTTGGCTAATGCTCCAACATTGCCTGCACCCTGCGTTAGCACTACATCATCTTGCTGGATCATTTTGATCAGTAATGGCCTGACATCATCAATACTTTTTACATGGATAGGGTCCAGCTCACCTCGCTGCCGAATGCTATGACAAATTGATTTACTGTCTGCACCCACTATAATTTTTTCTCCAGCCGCATACACATCTAACACCAATAACACATCAACATTCGAGAGCACCTCAACAAACTCATCGTATAAATCTTTGGTACGTGAATATCGATGTGGCTGAAATATCATGATAATGCGATTTTCTGGAAATCTTTGACGTGATGCTTCTATAGTGGCCGCCACTTCCGTAGGGTGGTGACCATAATCATCAACTAAATGTACAGTTCCTGAATCTGAAGGGTATTCGCCAAAATATTCAAATCGACGACCTACGCCTTTAAACCGTTGAATTCCTTCAACAATCGCTGACGTCGCTATACCTTCGTCTATACCGACAGCGACAGCAGCTGTCGCATTTAGAACATTGTGTTTACCCGGCAGCGAAAGCTTTACAGCAATGTTTTGATTATTTGGTGCGGCGATGACAAACTCACTACCATCTGGGCCTTGCTGCAATTGTTGAATAGAAAAATCTGCTTGCTGATCAAATCCATAGGTTAATGTTGCGCGACCAAACTTTGGCATAATCTCTTTAATGATGGGGTCATCAATGCAAACAATGGCCATACCGTAGAATGGTAGATTGTGTATGAAGTCGATGAATGTTTTTTTCAACTTGTTCACATCGCCATCATAAGTCGACATATGATCTTCTTCGATATTGGTAATTACCGTTACCAATGGCTGCAAGTGCAGAAAAGATGCATCACTTTCATCAGCTTCTGCGACAACATATTGGCTCTCACCCAGCCTTGCATTAGTACCAAAATTGTTAACTAAACCGCCAATAATAAATGTTGGATCTAAATCGGCAGACGCAAGCACTGAGGCGATCATACTGGTTGTAGTTGTTTTTCCATGGGTTCCCGCAACAGCAATACCGTGACGGTAACGCATAATTTCAGATAACATTTCAGCCCTTGGCACGATAGGAACGCGCTGCTGCTTGGCATAGGCAATTTCTGGGTTATCATCATCTATGGCGGTTGATACCACTAACACATCTACCCCAATAACGTTATCAGCTTGATGGCCAATATGAATTTTTGCACCTAAGGCCTGTAAACGTCGTGTGTTTTCAGAAGCCTTTATGTCAGAGCCACTCACCGAATAGCCCTGATTAATTAAGACCTCTGCAATACCGCACATACCAGCACCACCGATACCCACAAAGTGAATACCATCGATTCTGCGCATATTTGGTATTGATATATTCTTTTTCATTATTTTTTAGCCGTCGCTTCACAGAGATGGATGATTTGTTCTACTGCATTATCAATAGCAACCTTTTTGGCTGCGGCTTGCATTTTGGTAAGCTGCTCAGGCTTATCGATCAGTTGGCGTATATGCATAATTAGTTTTTCTTCGTTCAATTCACTTTCTTGCATCACAATTGCGGCGCCAGCATCAACCAGCCATTGAGCATTGGCGCTTTGATGATCATCAATGGCATAGGGGAAAGGGATTAAGAACGCGGCTTTGGAGGCGACTGCGAGCTCCGAGACTGTCATGGCACCTGATCGACAAACGACAAAGTCTGCCCAGTCTAGCGCTGCAGACATATCGTCAATATAAGCTACGACTTTGGCATCTTCATCGAGACCAAGTTCATCGTAGGCAGCGTTGGTAGCATCAATATGCTTATTACCTGTTTGATGCCATATATCAACATCTTGATACAGCTGGCCGTACACTTTAGGCATTAACTGGTTGATTGATAGCGCCCCAAGGCTACCACCTAACACTAAAACACGAAATTTGCCCTCAATGCAGGCACGATTACTGACCGTTTTTATATTCTCTCTGACCGGATTACCGACAGTAATCGCCTTTGGGTTGGCAGCAAATGCCGATGGAAAAGCTTGCAGCACATGCGTTGCGAATTTTGACAGAATACGATTTGTGGTACCCGCAATAGCATTTTGCTCGTGAATGATCAGTGGTAGCCTNAGTAATTTGGCAGCAATGCCGCCTGGTCCAGCGGCAAAACCACCCATGCCTAAAACTGCATGAGGCTGTATTGCGCGCATTATGTTAAACGCCTGAATGATTGCCGCGACTATTTTAAATGGCGCAAACAATATACCTAACAGGCCCTTACCTCGCAGCCCGTGTATATTGATAAACGCAATATCGATGCCGGCTGCAGGCACTAAATTAGACTCAATACCCTTTTTAGTGCCAATCCACGCAACTTGATAGCCAAGCCCCTGCCAAGCTTCGGCACAGGCGAGACCTGGATAAACGTGTCCACCCGTTCCACCGGCCATAATCAGTAAGGTTTTATTCATGAAGAAAACCCCGCAGATGATCGTGGTTTTAAATCATGTTTTGCAGAAGTCTTGCCTAAACCAGCTTGTTTTAAACCTTTGCGTACTTTTTTCTTGCTTTGCAGCTGCTGTTGCTTCGCTAATTCGGATGCATTTTTAATAGCGCTTAATTTACACTCAATTGCCACGCGATTCACAAAACCAATCATTACTAAGGCCACGATCAGGCTACTGCCGCCATAACTAAAAAATGGCAGTGTAAGCCCCTTGGTTGGTAAAACACCGCTATTTACACCAATATTGATAAATACCTGAGCCGCCATGACTAAAGCAATGCCATAGCATAAGTATGCATTAAATAACTGCTGTTTCTGTTCAGCCACTTTAGCAATGGTAAATATTTTATAAATCAAGGCGCTGAATAGGATCAAAATCACCAGGCCACCAAAAAAACCGGTTTCCTCTGCAAGAATCGCAAATACGAAATCTGTGTGCGCCTCAGGTAAGTAAAATAATTTTTGGATACTATTACCTAAGCCAAGGCCAAAGAAATCACCACGTCCAAATGCAATTAAAGACTGTGTTAGTTGATAGCCACAGTCAAATTGATATTGCCAAGGGTCTATAAAACATTTCAAACGCGCCATACGATAGCTTGAAGAGACAGCCATTAGCATCACTGCCAAAGCAGCAACCATCGCAACTGAAAGGAATTGTTTTAGCCCCACACCACCAAGAAATATCATACCCATAGTAGCGATAATCATTACGACTGATGAGCCAAAGTCTGGCTCTAGCAATAACAAGATAATCATACCGCTGACGACTAAAATCGGTTTAATGAAGCCTTGCCAGGTTTCACGTACTTCATCTTGCCGCCTCACTAAGTACGCCGCCATATAAATCATGATACACAGCTTGGCCAGCTCAGAGCTCTGTAAATTAATAGGGCCAATGGGAATCCAACGCATCGAGCCATTCACCTCTCGACCAATACCTGGAATCAACACCGCAATCAAAACCACAAAGCCTAAGGTTAAACATATACCACTCCACTGATACCACTTATACATCGGTGTAACAGTGACCGCACAGGCAAGAGATAAGCCCATCAGCAAAAAGATACTTTGCCGCATGAAAAAGTGCAGCGGATTATTAAATTTATATGCCGCATAGTCTATTGATGCTGAGGTCATTACCACCAAACCAATGGACAGCAAACTGCAGGCCAGAATAAGAAACGATTTATCTATCGCAACCATTGACTGTTTCCAGCCGTCAACAGTACTGAACTGCATGGTTTTCATATGCGCAAGCATCATGCAGCCCTCATCATTTGCTTCACTTGACTCACGAAGGCTGTACCTCTATCAGCAAACGAACTAAACTGATCGAAACTGGCGCAAGCTGGCGATAGAAGAATCAGTAAACGTTGCTGCTCACTTTGGCCTTGCTGCAGCTGATTCGCCTGCCTATAAGCCTCATTTAAGGCATGCTCAAGCTTATCAACACAAACAGGCTTAAAAGATGACTCACTAGCCTGGAATGCCTTTAAAATATTTATGCTATCTTGCCCAAACAAGATCGGCTCTATCGCTGCCTGACTGATAAATTCAACTAACTGTTCAAATGAGGCAGATTTGTCAACACCGCCTAACAGCACAAAGATATGATCATAATCTTGCTGTAGTCCAGACAGCGCGGCTAAACACGCACCCACATTAGTCGCCTTACTATCATTTATAAATTCAATATTATGTACCGCACCAATATATTCACAGCGATGCGGTAAGCCTTTGAAATCATTTAATAGCGATAGGGCTTGAGAAAATAAAGCCGAGACTTCAGCGTCAGTACATTCTTGATGGCGCAGCAAGCCGTCAACTAAAGCAACGGCTGCCAGCAGATTAAAACGATTATGTGAACCTTTAAGCTGGCTTGCACTGATATCAATATTCACGTCTCTATCTTTAATAAAGATGGAGTGATTGTTTAAGGCATAATCTGCATCAGCGGCTGTCATCGATATCGATGCATAAGGTTTAGCAATATTTTCGCTATAAGCATCATCTAAGTTGACCAGCTTATACCCTGCATTGTTATAAATTGAAAATTTCGCCTGGGCATACTGCTGTAAATCGTCATAGCGATCCATATGATCTTCAGAGATATTTGCAACAATGGCCGTGACAGACTGAAGGTGATTATATCGCTCAAGCTGAAAGCTCGATAATTCGAGCACATACACGTCGATATCTTCTGCTAGTGCATCAAGCGCAGCTAGCCCAATATTTCCAGCTGCACAGGCGTTGAAGCCCATCGCCTGCAGGATCTTTTGCGTGATCGTTGTGATCGTGGTTTTACCATTCGAGCCGGTGATTGCGATAACTGGCTTTTCATTAATGCGATCAAAAATTTCTATATCACTAGAAAGCTCAACCCCACTGCTTTGTGCAGTAGCAACAAATCTCTCTTGTAACGAAACACCGGGGCTCAAAATCATAATATCCTTCGAGCTATACTCAAATGCTTCCAAATTGCCAAAGTAACATTGGCACGTATGCTGTTGTAAAAACATCTGCAGATTCGTATTCGCCGATTGATCAGGACGCGAATCAAGCAAGACATAATCAAGCGTATTAGCAGCAAAAAATCGCGCGCAAGCGAGGCCTGTTGCGCCTGTGCCAACAATGAGGTATCGCTTGTTGCTTTCCAATGCTGCCTGCATCAATGACTTATCTCAATTTCAATGTTGTTAAACCGATAATGACTAACATTATTGTTATGATCCAGAAGCGCACAATCACTTTTGGCTCTGGCCAACCCTTTAATTCAAAGTGATGGTGAATGGGCGCCATTCTAAAAATACGCTTGCCAGTGAGTTTGAATGAAGCAACTTGTAGAATCACCGACACTGTCTCCATCACAAAAACGCCGCCCATAATAAACAACACGATCTCATGCCTGGTGATCACTGCCACCAGTCCTAAGGCTGCACCTAATGCAAGCGCACCGACATCACCCATAAAAACCTGAGCGGGATAAGTGTTAAACCACAGAAAGCCTAAACCTGCTCCTGCCAATGAGGCACAGAAAATAGCTAACTCACCTGCCTGTGGTATATAAGCAATGTGTAAGTAGGCGGCAAATTCTTTATGCCCAACTAAATAGGTAATCAGACCAAGCGCAGAACCAACCAGCACACTAGGCAATATCGCTAAGCCATCAAGACCATCAGTAAGGTTGACTGCGTTACTGGTACCGACAATGACGAAATAACTAAAAACAATAAAAAATAAGCCCATATCTATGGCGACAGACTTAAATAAAGGAATAAATAGTTGCGTGTTTGCAGGTACATCAGCGTGAATAAATAAAAATACTGATGCCCCTAGGCCTGCGACAGATTGCCAAAAATATTTCCATTTAGCAGGCAGGCCTCTGGAATCTTTTTCCACCACTTTTCTGAAATCATCTACCCAACCCACGGCGCCAAAAATAAATGTCACTATCACGATAAGCCACACATAAGGGTTGCTCAAATCACTCCACAACAGGGTAGAGAAAAATATTGCAAACAAAATCAATGCACCGCCCATAGTTGGCGTACCTGACTTACTCAAGTGGCTTTGCGGGCCATCATCACGCACAGCTTGACCAATTTGCTTACTGACTAAATATTGAATAAACCCTGGGCCAACCCAAAGAGAGACTAACAATGCGGTAATGACCCCCATCATGCCTCTTACTGTTATATAGGAGAACGCATTGAATATCGGAAAATACTCAGACAAAAAATTAGCGAGCATTAATAACATGGTGTATTCTCCGAAAAATTATGCTCAAGCAGAGCATTAACCATTTTTTCTAAATGTTGTGATCGTGAGCCTTTAACAAGCACAATGTCATTAGGTGATATATGCTGCAGAACTTGTGGTATAAGCTGCTCAACTGTATCAGCCTGAATCAACAGCGCATCAGTGCTTTGAAGTATCTCTAGACAAAATCGCGTTGCATTGCCGCACAGAAACACCTTGTCAATTTGATGCTCAGCTATATGCGCTGCAATTTTTTCATGGTATTGCTGACTATAATCGCCAAGCTCGGCCATCTCACCTAACACCACAGCTAAATTATAATTTTTCTTATCTGTCTTATACTCAGCAAGATAATCGATAGCTTTGATCACGGCCGTTGGACTTGCATTATAACTGTCGTCAATCACGGTAATATCAGGATTTTTCGTTAATACTGACTGACGATCAGCTTGCAGGATGATTTTTTCCGCCGCCACTTGAATCTCCAACAACGGTAAACCACAGGCTATAGCCACAGTCGTTGCAGCGAGAAAATTCATTAATTGATGTTCAGCATATAATGGCAGTTGCATTGACACATGCTGATCTTGATAAAAAATACTGACGCTTGAGCCGTTCAAATCACAACGATCAATCACCATTCTCACGGCAGCCGTTTGCTCTGATGAAGAAAATGTCAGCACTTCACAATGCGACGCCCGAGTTTTAAAAAGCGCACTGTAATTATCATCGCAATTTACAACGGCAAGCTTATCACTAGCTAAGGCTGAGAAAATTTCTGTTTTTGCCATTGCAATATTATCACGCGAACCGAATCGCCCAATATGCGCATCGCCAATATTGGTAATCAACGATATATCGGGCTCAGCAATATCCATCAGATAGGCAATATCTCCAGACTGGCCAGCACCCATCTCAACAATGCCAAATTTTGCCTCAGTTGAAAAATTGAGTAGCGTTAATGGCACGCCTAATTCATTGTTAAAATTACCATCAGTTGATTCAACGGAATGACCTGCTAATAATGCCGCTAACATTTCTTTTGTCGTTGTTTTTCCAGCGCTGCCGGTAATAGCAATTATCTTTGCCGCTAGGGTTTTTCGATAAGCATTCGCTAATGTTGCCAATGCAACACCTGCCTGATCTACTTTTATTTGCAAGATCTCATCATTGACATAGTGATTTACGAGAGCAACCACCGCGCCATTGGCTTTTGCTTGTATAATATAGTCATGGCCGTCAACGTGCTGTCCAGGAAATGCAACGAACAGGCTACTTGGCTTTACCCTTCGGCTATCAATATGTACTGAGGCAATATCAGCCTCAACATAGCTTGCTTGATTAAGCTCATATGCAACACCCTGTGACTTTAAGGCATTAATCACAAAAGATACGTTGAGGCTAGTCATTTGAAGCCTCACCGCAAACATTATCTAGAGCGTCACGTAACACTTGTTGATCTGAAAAATCGTACTGTACGCCATTTACTATTTGATATTGCTCATGCCCTTTACCTGCAACTAATAACACATCACCTTGCTGAGCCATTTCAACCGCTCGCCTAATAGCTGCCGCTCTGTCAGCTATCACTTGATATGATATAAATGAGAATCCACTGACAATTTGCTCAATAATAGCTTCAGAGGACTCATATCTTGGATTGTCATCAGTTACAATTGCTAGATCTGCATACTTATCAACAACCGCAGCCATTAACGGCCTTTTGGATTGATCTCTGTCGCCACCGCAGCCAAATACGACAATCAATTTGCTACCTGACTGCCGAGCTGTTGTTGATAGCGTTAAAAGAATATTTTCCAGCGCATCTGGCGTATGCGCATAATCAACAACCGCAGTAATGTTTGTATGTGGTATCAGCTGCATTCGACCCAGCACCGAATCCAAGCTCTCTAACGCCGGCTGCAAACGTGTTAAACTAAATCCATCGCAGATAAATTTAGCAGCGGCCAGCATACTGTTATAGATATTAAACTCACCAATAAACGGCAACAGCAGTTGTTGACGCTCTTCCTTACCCTCAAAATTTAGCTGCATATCTACATGAATGCCCTGGGTCGAATAGCATACCGTATGGCAAAATAAGTTTGCTTGAGGGTCACGCAAAGAAATCAAGAAAGGTTTAACCTTAGATTGATTTGATAAAAATCGATAAAGCCTAACACCAAAATCATCATCTATATTTATAACTGCCGTCGTCAAACTATCAAACTCAAATAATTGACGCTTCGCCTCATAGTAAGCGTCCATAGTTTTATGATAATCGAGGTGATCATGCGTCAAATTGGTAAAAATAGCGCAATCGATTGCCGTGCCATTTAAACGCCCCTGAACCAATGCATGTGAAGATGCTTCTAATACCAAATTTTCGCAGGCTTCTGACTTTACCTGCTGTAAGAATGCTTGAAATGAGATTGCATCAGGCGTGGTGTTTACCGTGTCAATATTCTGATCACCTAACGACATTCCTAAAGTTCCGACTATTGCACAGCGCTGATTGAGCTTTTTATAAATTTGCTGAATAAAATGTGCTGTAGACGTTTTCCCGTTAGTGCCTGTAATGGCTGTAATATTTACAGACTTACTAGGACAAGCATAAAACTCAGAGGCTATATAACCGAGTTGCTGGCGTAAATTTGATGAAGCAAAACCAGGCATATTTTTCTGCATTAAAATATGCGGCAGCTCTGTGGCTAATGCGACCGCACCTTTTGACTTTGCCTCATCAATAAAGTCATTACCGTCAACTTGCTCACCTTGCAATGCAATGTACAAATAATCTTGCTCGACTTTACGACTATCAATAGCAAGACCAGCGATAAGCTGGCCACCACCAGATACGCTAACAGAAAGCTGTTGTGTTAAATCGTTAATCGATATCACCAGACAACCCCTGAAATCTGTTCAGCTATGTCTTCAGCCAGATTTTCATCCCTAAGCGCTTTATCGGTAGAAATTTTATCAGGCGTAACACCTAATATGCGTAAACTGTCATTGATAACCGTGGCAAACACAGGCGCTGCAACTTCGCCACCATAATATTCCTTGCCTTTTGGGTCATCGATCATGACTATGGCTGCGATTTTTGGTTGCTTGGCTGGTGCAAATCCTGCAAACAGGGAAATATATTGACCCGATTCATAACCTTTAGCGCCAACCTTATGAGAGGTACCCGTCTTTCCAGCTACTGTGTAATACTCAGTGTTGGCTTTTTTTGCGGTTCCAATATGAGATGTAACACCGGCCAACATCGTAGCAATTTCCTTAGCAACGTTCTCATCAACCACTTGTTCAACATGTATTGATTTTGCATTATCTAAGACCAACGAGACTGGCTTTTTTCGGCCTGCATCGGCGAATACCGCATAGGCCTGAGCAAGCTGTAGCGATGTGACACTCAAACCAGCACCAAAACTCAGCGCAGCCTGCTCAATTGGCTTCCATACCGATTTATTGGGCAAATAACCTGTGCTCTCACCTGGTAGCCCGAGGCCAATATATTGACCGAAGCCCATGCGATAAAAAGCTTGATATAGCTGCTGCTGCTCAAGCTCAAGGGCGACCTTAATTGTTCCCACTTGCGAGGATTTTGCCAACACCGTTCTTAATGGAATCTCGCCATAATTGACGGGATCTAAGTAGGTTTTCTTATCAAGCTTTAAAAATCCTGGCGAAGTCTGGATAGCGCTATCTGGAGAGAAAGCACCTGATTCCAGCGCAGCCATCATAGTTATTGGCTTGGCCGTTGAGCCAGGCTCAAACATATCGGTTACCGCCCGATTTCGAACCGCATCAATGTCCATATTTTTACGATTATTAGGGTTAAATGCAGGTTGATTCGCAATTGCCAAGACCTCAGCGGTATCAACATCTATTAACACGATAGAACCTGCATTTGCTCGGTGATACTGGACGGACTCTTTCAGTGCCTTATAGGCAATATATTGCAAGCGCAGATCGATGGTTAGCGCGAGGTCTTTACCCTCTTTTGCTGCTTTTATCTGTTTAATTTCTTTAATAGTGCGCTGATAAAGATCTTTAACAACCTGCTTCTTGCCCGGCTTACCTTGCAACCATTCGTTGTAACTATATTCAAAGCCCTCAAGACCCTTGTTATCAATATCAACATAACCAACTAAATGCGCCGCCACTTCACCCGCAGGATAAAACCGCTTATATTCATTTTGTGAATAAACGCCTTGTATACCTAAATCAAATACCTGCTGGGCGTGCTGCGGCGATAAATGACGTCTTAGATATAAAAATTGCTTTGACTTATAGCGAGATATTTTTTGCTGCAAATCAAATTCTGAAATATTCAGTAAATTAGCCAGCACAGGTAACTTATCACTCTCAACATCCAATTCTTGTGGATTCACCCAAACACTTACCACCGGCGTACTCACTGCCAAAGGCTTGCCATGACGATCCGTAATCATGCCACGATTAGCGGGCATTAGCTCATTGCGCACTGTCCTAACATCGCCTTGCTGCTGCAAAAATCCAGCACCACCATCACCATCTAACACCTGTATTAGCATCATGCGGTAAATCAGTATCATCAACAGCATGAGCAAACAGCTAGCAACCAAATATATGCGCCATGATTGTTTAAATTGAGCCAACATCACTGCGCCCCCTTTAAAACAATCATCCGATCTGCATCTGGTTTTTTCATCGCAAGCTGGCGCACCGCCTGCTCTTCAATTTGGTCAACGGAACTTGAGCTTGACTTTTCAAGCAACAACCGCCCCCAGTCAATCTCTAACTCACGCATCTCTTTAATTTGTGATTGCGACAACATAAATTCAGCGCGACTAAGATGTGAGACAAGCACAAGCGTTAATGCTGACAACAGCACGGTGAGCCACAAAATTAAAGTGGCAAGCTGGCTTTTTAGCCAAAAAACTAACATGCCTGCCCTCCCGCGACTTTTTCAGCAATACGTAACACTGCACTTCTAGAACGAACATTTTCGAGCAACTCTTGCTCATCGGCTTTTAGCGCCTTGCCACAAGAAACTAGATGAGGCTCCCGGTCAATGGATTGAATAGGCAAATGTCTGGGCAATGATGGGCCACGCTCTTGTGCTTTGATAAACCGCTTCACCATTCTATCTTCAAGCGAATGAAAGCTAACCACCACAAGCCGGCCACCTACAGCTAACAGCTCTACTATATGCGATAAAAACTCTTCTAAGTCTTTCAGCTCTTGATTGACATGTATCCGAATTGCTTGAAAGCTTCGCGTTGCGGGATGTTTTGCCTTGGCACCTGACTTTGAGCGCTGCGCACGCTTTGGTATGACCGCAGCAATAAAATCAGCAAGCTGATGAGTTGAAGTAAACGGTTCGCGCTCCCTATGCTCGACAATTCTTGAGGCGATTAAGCGCGCAAATTTCTCTTCGCCGTATACATGTAGCACTTTTGCTATCTCATGCACCTCGGCTTGCTCGATGAACTGAGCTGCCGTCAAAGCCTGCGTCTGATCCATACGCATATCTAATGGACCATCGTGAAGAAAACTAAAGCCGCGATCGGCCTGATCTAATTGCGGTGAAGAAACGCCTAAATCTAACAGTACTCCATCAAGCTTGCCAATGAGACCCTGTACCGCAGCATAATTGTGAAGCTCAGCAAAACTAGCATGCTGCATAGTAAGACGACTTTCTGCAGCAAACTGCTCTGCAGCCGATTGATGCGCAGCAAGATCTTTATCAAAAGCAATCAAACGACCGGACGCATCCAGCCTTGATAAAATGGCACTGCTATGCCCACCACGCCCAAAGGTGCCATCAACATAAATGCCGGCTGGCTTGATCGCCAATGCCGCCACTGACTCATCAAGCAAAACCGAGTAGTGACTCATCACAGCACCAAATTGGCAAATTCTTCTGGCATTTCGAGATTGCCTGAATTTGCATCATCTATGGCCTGATCTCGCTCCGACAGCCAATTAGCCTCTGACCAAAGCTCAAACTTTCGACCCTGCCCCACCAGCATTAGCTTTTTATCGAGCTGAGCATACTCTTGCAGCTCAGCAGGCACTCGTAAGCGTCCATTCGCATCAAGATCAATCTCAGAAGCATAACCTAAGGTTAGGCGGGTGAATCGTCTGGCCGCAGGATTTAACGCTGGTAAATCTTGCAACTTACTTTCTATCGGCTCCCAGACACTTAGGGGATAAATCAATAAGCATCGTGACTGGGTATCAATGGTTGCTATTAACTGCCCCTTATCTGAAGAAATTAAGGCGTCACGATACTTGGACGGCATCGCTAACCGACCTTTGGTATCCATATTGATGTTTTTGACGCCTCGAAACACAGCAACCCCACTTTATTGTAGGAATAAGGGTAAAAATCCACTTTAACCCACTTTATTCCACTAATCCCCACTATAGGAATATAAATACCCACTTGCAAGGCTTAGGAAACAAAAAAAGCGCTAAAATCGCGTAAAAAAGCTGCGAAAATCGAGAAAAATCCTGCTTAAATGAATAAAAGGAAGTCAAGGAAACAAAAAATCATTCCAAAACAATAAGGTATGCAGTATTCCTATAATTATTTTATCTATAAATCCTAAATTATTGAAAATTATGATATTTTATTTCTATCTATTCAGTAGACATATTTTTCATCACTTATTCAGCTGCTGGACACCAGTTTGACGAATTAAAACTTGAATGATCGCTGCAGTCGGTACATCATTGCCTTAGAGCTGCATTTAATGTCAAAAATAACAATAATTTACGGTATCAATATCATGCAAAGCCAAAAACTCCTCGCGCATGCGATTACCTTCTCTTTCTTAGCTTCGGTTTTAACAGCCTGCTCTGGGGTTGATGACGCTGAACAAGCCAACTCCCAAGCGCAAGCAACATCAACCGCCATTGTTGATTCAACTCAAGATGTTGGCGAGCAATCCAGGCAGCTCGCCGCTCAAGAGGCCGACGCTAAAAAGTTAGAGGCCGAGCGACTTGCGACTGAGCAAGCAAAACAAATAGAAGCACAAAAACTCGAAGCCCAGCGCCTTGCCGCTGAGCAAGCAAGTCAAGCCGAGGCGCAAAAGCTCGAAGCCGAGCGTCTTGCCGCCGAGCAAACGAAAAAGGCAGAGGCACAAAAACTCGAAGCCGAGCGACTGG
>JABSRR010000025.1 GCA_013215025.1 Pseudomonadales bacterium | reverse complement strand
ACGCCACCGGAAATGACGCTGATTGACCGACAGTAATCCGCTAGTCAAGCTTAACTATAATTCATGCAGGATGAGAGGTAATTTATCGATGCTCTCTGGCTTCATTTATACGGTGCTGGTTGGTAATATAGCCGCGCCAATAATAAATTTAGCTATAACAATAAGTGAGTAAGCATGTTTAAGTTGTCGTCTCTTGCGGGTGCTGTTGCCACCATTTTAATCTCAATATCTGCGCATGCCCTGGTTGATAAGTCCATGGCGGCGAAATTAGGAACCGAGCTAACCCCAATGGGGGCTGACCCAAGTGCCAATGCTGATGGCTCTATTCCAGCATGGTCGGGTAAATGGGTTGGTCTGCCACCGGGCATGAATTATACCGGCTCTGGCTCTGTCTATCCCGACCCTTATGCCGATGAGGTTCCGCTCTACACCATTACGGCCGATAATGCCGAGCAATATGCCGCACTTTTGAATGACGGTATGCTGGCAATGTTGAAAAAGTATCCGAATTATAAAATACCGGTTTATCCTACCCATCGTGATTTTCGCTACCAAGATCAAGTCGAGCAACGTACCAAATGGAATGTGGGCAATGCGCAGTTGGTCAATGGTGTTGACGGCATGCAAAAGACGACAGGTGGTGCACCGTTTCCGATTCCAGAAAATGGCGCGCATGTGATCTGGAATTCAAGATCAACACAACCGATGCCGGTTGCTGACTCTTTATTTGATGAGGTGGCGGTGTTTGCCGATGGCAAACAACAACGCTTCCGCACTAAGTTATTGATTGAGTCTCCCTATGCCTATTCTGACCATCCAATCGGTAAAACTGCTGAGCAGATTGGCGATATTGCCGCTTATGTTTACTATGAAGTGATTGAGCCTAAGCGTAAAAAAGGTGAGCGCGTGATCGTGCATGAGCCGCTAGATCAAGTGAAGCATGACCGCAAAGCCTGGGTATATTTACCCGGCATGAAACGTGTTAAGCGAGCCCCCGATGCCGGTTACGATATTCCAGTTGGCCCAGGTAAATTACTGACTGCTGATGACAATATGGGCTTTAACGGTGCCATGGATCGTTATGAGTGGAGCTTGGTGGGTAAGCGCGAAATGATCGTACCGTATCATAACTATAAATTTGATGACCCCTCGGTCAAATACCAAGATTTATTACAGGCTAAGGCGGTAAACCCTGACTATATGCGTTATGAAAAGCGCCGTGTTTGGGTAGTTGAAGCAAGCTTGAAGCCGGGCGAGCGTCATATTTATGCAAAACGTCGTTTTTATATGGATGAAGACTCTTGGCTGATTGTCGCTACTGAAGCATTTGATGGTCGCGGTGAGCTATGGCGTGTAGGGCTGCAAAATACCGTCTATGATTATTTTCTCAAGGGCTATATTGCCCGCGCCCAGGCCAATTATGACTTACAAGCTAATGCCTATGTGGTAGTTAGATTGACCAATGAGACACGCCCGTCAAACTATAATATGCAAGCTAAAGGTCCAGACTTCTATACGCCACAAAATCTTCGTCGTATGGGTCGCTAATTCGATCGCTCTGGGCTTTAAAAAGCCCGCCGAATAAGGCTGCAGCCTCTGTAGTCATCCTACTTAACGAAAAAAGGCAGCTATAGCTGCCTTTTTTATGGTGTTATTAGACGTTTATTTTTGTCTAGGCTGAGAGTTTTAGTGTTGTCGGTAACTCTCCTTATTAACTCTCTAATACCTTTCGCTAATACCTCTCGCTATTCAAGGGTAAACGCGCTGCGTCTGTGCGGTAGATGCGCCAAGCGCTGAGTTAAACCCTTAATGATTAAAAGAACCACTCAGCTTTTAGCTCAAATAAATCGTCATCTTCAAACTGCTTGAAAGGGTTGTCGCGATAAACCTGATTAAAGAAATACATATTCGCGGTGATTCTAACGCTATCACCAATTCTGGTGCTGCCTTCAAACGACATCGATGTGGTTCTATCATCAAGGTCGTAAATCAAACCTGCTAAAAATTCCGTGCCTGCAATATCATTCAATGCGAAACGCGTGCCGAGAAAAATATCATTTTGCATGGGCGAAAAATAATCGCCGGCTAACACCGGGTTTTGACCCGCGTCAACCAGTGCCGCTCGAATAGCGTCATATTGATCAGCTGGAATATCAGGATTGGCTTCAAACGTGAACGGTAAAAGGTCGACATCGTCACGATCATTCCATAAATACTCAAGCAAAATACCGATATCTTGCCCCCAAGGGTCCATATCAGAAAAGGTATATTCGAAACCAAACACGGCTGCGCTGAAGTCACCTGAGTCGAGTAATTTATGACTGGCCTCTAATTTAAAGATCCAATCTTCGTAAAGATATTGATACTCTAAACCTAGCTGTTCAAGATTCTGATAATAACCGCCAATCTTGTTGATGCTTTGCGAGCCTAAGGCTGCCAATAAATCAAGGGTAACGGGCAGAACTGAACGGTCTATGCCGTTAAAATATGAAATCCCAAGATCAAAATTATCAAAGCTTTTGAACCAGCGTAGTGCTAGATCAATGTTTTCTTCTTCATCATCAGATTGGTAAAAGTTTTCATCTTTCTCCAATTCAGGAGAGAAGCCGCCAAAACCGATTTGATAACGTTCCGGGCCATCCGGAAAGACTATGGGGCGAA
Organism: Pseudomonadales bacterium; assembly: GCA_013215025.1. Classification (NCBI taxonomy): domain Bacteria; kingdom Pseudomonadati; phylum Pseudomonadota; class Gammaproteobacteria; order Pseudomonadales; species Pseudomonadales bacterium. Next base: position 29,763 of record JABSRR010000025.1, on the reverse strand, counting down.
AATATGGTAATACATAGGCATCAATATTACCGAAATCGTTTTCTATTCCTACCGCCAGCATGGGTTGCCCCAGTTTTTCCTCGCCGCTGATTGATTCCACATTATCGGTTTGGTTAATGATATCGACCAGATGCGCAGACTCTGTCACGCCCCAGAACACCGTATCGATGCCGGCTTTAAAGTAAAACCCTTTGTTTTGGAATAAGTAAGTTAGCTCGCGTATATCACCGTGTGTGCGTTCACCATTCGGCTCGGTGGCACGATAAAATAATAAGGTTTTTATTTTGTGCTGTTTATTTTCAGACCGCCAATAGTACTCGGGGCGAATTGCAACAGAGCCAAAGACATCTTTTTGCTGCTCGAGTTTTGCGCGATGCGGGTAAACTTGCAGTTCTGCCTCAATAGAGCCAGAGAATTTGCCCACGGCTAAGCTTGGCAAGCTAAGACCGATAAGACCTGCGATGCATGATGCTCTTAGAAGGGAAGGAAACATAATTATTATCATCAATTTTAAAAGCCGGTAATTATAATCGAGAAACGCGGTCTGAGAAATGAAGATGCGTTAAGAGAGTCTAGTTATGGCGTTTTATGCCGAGTATTGTGTGTATGACGAGTATTAATGAGCGCAGTCAAATAAATTGAGGGATAGCAGAAGCTAAAGTATTGCCGCTGTATAGAATGTGTTAAGAGGTGTTGACTAAGTTGTGTAGCTATAAAAGCGAAATAAAAATAAAAGATGAGCTCACGATTGAGCTCATCACAGAGAATCAGCCTTATTCTGCTGATTTTAAGGCATTCTTAGAGAATTCTTCTGGGCTTAAGCCAGTTGCGATTTGAATGCCATTGGATTCAAGTAGGGTCGATTTGCCCGTCTGGACATTCTGCATCAACGATTTAGTTGCACGCCAGTATTTGTCATTGAATTTCTCATATGACTCAACCACCATGGTTTTGAGAAGCTCATTGCGTTTATCAAAAAACTCTACTTTCTGAATTTGATAATCGTCTTGGTCTATCCACTGCACAACGCGGCTATAACCTGAGTATTTATCGCGCGGGGTTTGCTCTACCACAAAGCAGTTTTTTTCGTTAAAACTCTCATCTTTGAGGTATTTGAAATCATATTTTTCCAGTTCAAAAGAGGATAGGTCTTCATAAGAAAATTCGCTGCCCATGAAGGAACCCGATTTCTTTTTCGAAGAAATACGTTTGATGCGCTTTAATGCCGGTAGATAAATCCATTGGTCATCGGGTTTATCAACATGCGAAAAGGTCAAGAAAGAGGTACCTTTAACATCTTTTGGCTGGTCAAAAACCATCAGGCTTTTATCGCCGTCATCTTGAACTTCAAGCGATTTCACCTTGATATAGCGAACATTCTCGCGACCGTTAGCGGTGCGAAGTGTCATTTTCATTTCACTGGTTGAATCCTGCCAACCGGTATTACGCGACTTTTGCTCTTTCGCAATAGCCAGGCCTTTTTCTTCAGCGGTTTCAGCGTGAGCTGCTAAGCCCGTCATACTAAGCGCCGCCAAACAAAGTGGAAGTATCGCAGTTTTTATTGCTTTCATTATTCGCTATCTCCAAGTTTCATAGCATTTATCAATCGGCCACTTTAACTCGATTTTGTCTTGATGCAAGTGGCTTTAGATTAAAAGGTGTTTAAGGCGTTTATACGAGCGATGCGGCAGAATAGCGCTTTAGGCTGGAGGCTAATAGTAATAACAGCGCCATTGCATTCAGACTTAAGCCTAGCACCAGTGCATACCAAAAGCCCTGGGTGCCGAGCGGCTCGAGTAAGCTGCCAAGTCCATGAAAGCTTAGCCAATAACCACAGGGTACTGCGATTAACCAATAAGCAACAAAAGAAAATACTACCGGCCGCTTAACAATTTCAAAGGCCCGGAGAATGCCGTTGCAGCACACTTGAATAGCATCTGGGATTTGGTAAATAGCGGAGATAAATACCAGGCTAGCAGCAGCGGTAATGAGCAGTTGATCATCGCTATAGAGACCTGCTAAAGGATAATTAAACAGCATAATCATGCTAGAGCTGAGCACTGACAAGACAACCGCCATTATTAAGCCTGACTGAACCGCCTCAGTAAGCACTTGTTTCCCGACGATCCCTTGTTTAACCTCGCCCAGCATATGACCAATATAAATGGTTAATGCCGTAGCCTGCGAGTATGGCAGCATGAAAATTAAGCTAGATAAGCTTAAGGCAATTTGGTGGCTGGCTATCGCTGTCACGCCCAAAGGTGCAATCAATAATGTGATAACGGTAAACAGCCCAACTTCCAAGGACATCGTTATAGCAATGGGCAAGCCAAGCTTTAACAGTTGAACAAGATTGCCAAGCTTGACACTGTGGAACTCTGTCGTTGCAGACGATGCAGTCATGTGGGCATGTGTCTGGCCAAAGCCTTGTCGGCAGCGGTGATTGTTTCTAACAAACAGCGCAGCGAGTAATAGCATCAGGCTAAAGCTTATCAACGTTGCAAGGCCGCATCCTGCGCCGCCCATCTCAGGGGCGCCAAAATAGCCGTTAATGAAAATCACGTTGAGAGGGATGTTGATGAGCAAGCCCGCTAAGTTGATCAGCATGATAGCGGTCGTCTGACCTGTGGTTTCAATATAGGCGCGAAATGCTTGATAGAGACCAGTTATAGGTAGCGCTATGGCAATATAAAGTTGATACTCGGCGGCGATCTCTATCACCGCTGCAGGAACGGCAAATAGCGCTAACTGTTGACGAATCAGCAATAATAAGCCAGCAAGTAAGATGCCGCTAATGATGGCTAATAGAATACCATTAAGCAATACGCGTCCAGCTTGATAGTAATGCGTGCTACCCCAAAATGGCGCCGCTTTTGCGGTGATGCTAAACAATAAAGCTTGACCAAAAAACATGATCGGAATCGTAATGCTGCTGCCAAAGCCTACTGCTGCAAGATCAAGCTCGGCGTAGCGACCAGCCATTAGGGTATCCACGAAGCCCATTGCCATAAACGACAATTGAGCAATAAAAATCGGCATGGCTAATGCTAAAATGCGCCGGCAGTGCAGAGGTATATGTGCAATCTGCATATTATTTTCGATTCGCGATGATGATAGCTCGCTTAGGCGCTGGATAACCTTCGACGGTCAAATCCGTATCGTCAGGATCTAAATAATTACTTAATGAATGAAACTGCATCCAATCGGTGGCGCGCTGTTCCTGTTCTGACGTTTGATTAATATCCACAGTACGAATATTGATAAAACCTAAGCGTTCCAGCCACTGCTCTAACATGTCTGTTGAAGGTAGAAACCAGACATTGCGCATTTGTGCATAACGCTCACCAGGTACTAAGCATCGTGTCGCATCACCGTCAACAACCAGGGTTTCTAAGATTAATTCACCACCTGGGCGCAGTGCCTGTTTCAGTTCTTCCAAGTGTTCGATAGGCGACTTGCGATGGTATAAGACACCCATTGAAAAAACGCTATCAAAGCATTGCATTGAGGCGGGCATATCTTCGCTGAGCAGCGGCAATAGGTAAACCGCTTGCTCGGGTAAATAACGTTTAAATACCGCAAACTGCATCAAAAATTTTGGCGATGGCTCAATGCCTAACACAAACTTTGCACCAGCTCCGCGCATACGCCAGCAGTGGTAACCACTGCCGCAGCCAACATCTAAAACGGTTCTGTTTTCAAGCGAGGCAATATGTGGCTGCAGCCGTTGCCATTTCATATCAGAGCGCCACTCTGTATCGATATGAATCCCAAATATATCAAACGGTCCTTTCCGCCATGGGTGAAGCTTCATTAAGCAATCACGCACTGCTTTGCTATCAATAGTTGCATTGCTATGCAGTGAGACGAGATCTTGATCAAGGTTTGCCGTAACCGGAGCAAGCTGTTGCAAGCTGGGTAAACTATCGATTGCTTCTTGCCACTCTGCAAGGTCGCCATAACTGCGCGCGTTTAAGCGCTGTTGAAGCGCCGCATAAAGGCTTTCCTGGTGAGGTTTTAACTGGGTTTTGGCAATGTGGTCAAAAAAGGGTTGGTAATCAATCATCGATAATGCAGCTTAGCCGATTATTTATAGGCAATGAAAGCAATAAAGTTAAAGCATTGCAGGGCAGTAACCACACGAGAAAAGCCTGCGGCTAAAAGCCGCTGTTGATGCTGCTCAATGGTTTCTGGGATTAACACATTTTCAATAGCCTGGCGTTTTTGCGCGATTTCAAGATCGCTATAGCCCTGGTGTTTTTTAAATTGATGATGCAAGTCAGTGAGCTGATGTTGCTGAAAATCATCGTCAAAACATACTTTTTCTGATAAAAATAATGCGCCGCCTGGCATTAAGTTATCGGCAATTTGCCGTAACACCGTTAGCCGCTCTGCTTTAGGAATAAACTGCAGAGTTAAGTTCATGCAGCAGAGTTTGTGTGCTTTGAAAGTCAATTGCTGAACTTTCATACACTGTAGCAACACCTCTGTTTTGCTATTGTCTCGTTCAATCACACTGGCGCAGCGCTCGATCATTGCCTGAGCGCTGTCAATCGCAACAATCTGCACATTATCAGCTTGAATGTTTTGTCGCATGGCTAAGGTTGAGGCACCAAGAGAGCAACCAATATCATAACAGGTATCGTTGTCGTTGACGGTTTGTTCGGCCAACACACCTAACACATCGAGCATCATCGAATAACCCGGCACTGATCGATGGATCATATCGCTAAACACTTGCGCCACATCATGATCAAACTGGAATGCAGTTTGTACCTGTCTTGCGGTGGAATAGAGTTTGTCAGGTTTATCCATAGGCTATGACTTATCGGGCTGCTGCTGATTGACCTGCCAGACGACCAAAAAATGTTGCGTCGCCGACCGATAAGCCTGAAGCATAACCTTCGGCATTTCGCGGCACCCCAGCCGTTGTTCTGCCGGCTGCATAAAGACCTTTGATGATTTTACCGTTGGGCGTGAGAACCTCGCCAGTGACTTGGGTTTCGAGGCCACCCAGCGTGAAGTATGGCAAGATTGCGCCATGACCTGGGGTAAGATCCATTGCAACATAGGGTGGTTTGATAGGCTCTAAAAATTCAGCCGACTTGTGAAACAATGGGTCCTGGCCGTCGCTGGCGTGTTGGTTATAAAAGTCTATCGTATGTTGCAACATGGCAGGGTCTAATTTTAGTTCCTCGGCCAATTCTGCAACTGTTTCACCGGTGCCGGCATAATCAGCGAATAAAAATTGTGGCGGTACGAAATCGTCACTGGCATGTAAAATAAAGTAGATATGCTTGCCGAGTTGTTTAAACGCAAAGGCACCAACTCGACTGTGATAACAATCTTCGTTGATAAATCGTTGTGCTTGCTGATTAACAATAATACCTTTGGTGATGTCGGCAGGTGGATAGAAAGGCATTGACATAAAGCCTTCGCCCATATTGATGGTGTTAGCGCCTACGCCCATGCCCATCATAATGCCGGTTCCCATATCGCCTGGGTTACCTACTTGGTAAGTCGCTTGTTTTAATTTCGGCGCATATTTTTCAACCATGTCATCATTCATGACGAAGCCGCCGGCGCATAAGATAACGCCTTGCTTAGCTCTGACCGTATATTCCTGCATATTCATACGAACGACACAGCCATACACTTGGTCATCGTCGTCAGCGATCAGGGTTAATACCCGTGCCTCATATTCAATGCGAATAGCATCAGATCGTTGTTCAACCTGTTCGGTCAGTGCATGCATTAAAAAAGGGCCGCCGTTATCGCCCTCAACATAAAGATTGTGTCCACGGGGGCAAGGTTTTGCTTGCTCAACAAAGGGCATAGCTTTTTCACTGCCGGTATACAGCAGGCAATCATCTGTGAGTGCCATGATCGCGCGTTCAGCATGAAAGCTCTCTTTATAGCGAGCACCCTTGTCGACCAGCCAGTGATAGTGATCAACGGAATTCTCACAATAGGCTTTGATTTTTTCTTTATCGGCTTGTTCACCTTGACTTAATTCAAGGTAGCGAATCATATCTTCGGTTGTATCATTAAAGCCACAAGCCTGCTGGATCGGTGTGCCACCGCTGCCGCCCATGTAAATCTCAGCTGAGGATAGTTTGGTGGAGCCGCCCGATTCAGAGGCCACTTCAAAAATGATAACTTGGCTGCCGGCGTCGGCAGCTTCAATAGCGGCACACGATCCAGCACCGCCAAAGCCGACTACAACAATGTCTGTCTCAATATCCCAGTGCTCCACGGTGCTTAAGCGCAGTGGTTCGCTAGGGTGAAATTTTCGCGAGCTGCTTTCAGTCTGTGACATAAGGCTACTTACTCCATCAAGATTATTATTATTTACGATCGTCGCTGACGGCTGGTTGATAATCAGCAGCTGCACCTTGCTGCGCGTTTAATGCTTGGCCGGTAACGCCAATACTGTCATCACTCATTAAAAATAAAAAGGCTGCGGCAATCGATGCTGGGCTGGGGTTGCTGCTTGCCATCTCGCCAGGAAACGCCATGCGCCGCATGGCAGTATTGGTAGCACCTGGGTTGAGGCTGTTGACCCGAATATTGCTGATAGTATCAAGCTCATCGCTCAGGACTTGCATTAAACCCTCGGTGCCAAATTTGCTCGCCGCATAAGCCCCCCAGTTGGCTCGACCTTGACGGCCTACGCCTGATGAGACAAACACGATAGAGCCATGCTCAGCTTCCTCAAGCAGTGGCAGCATAGCTTTGGTTAAAAAGAAGGGTGCATTTAAATTAGTCTGCATTACCTTCAGCCAGTCTTGGGTCAGCGTATTTGCGATCGGGTTAATACGCCCTAGCACACCGGCATTATGTAATAAACCATCTAAGCGACCAAACGTTTCACCAATGCTGTTTTGCAAGACAATATAGTCTTCGTAGTGTTGGCTGCTGAGGTCCATTGGGCAAATTGCTGGCTCGGCAAAGCCTGCGCCAACAATCTCATCATACAGTGACTCTAAGCGCGCAATATTTCTGCCATTCAGTAATACAGTTGCACCTGCGGCAGCAAAGCTTAATGCCATGGCGCGGCCAATACCTTCACTGGCGCCAGTAATCAGAATCACCTTAGCCTGTAAACACTGCGGCGATGCTTGGTAATCAAACATATTCAGGTATCCTGATAGCTGGCAATAGATGGGCAGGCGCAGAATAAGTTTCGGTCGCCAAACACATTGTCAATTCTTGCCGCGCTGGGCCAAACTTTATTGGTTTTTGATGAGCTCAAAGGGTAGGCAGCTTGCTCGCGGCTATAAGGATGTGGCCAATCTGCGGCTAACAGCATCGTATGTGGGTGAGGTGCGTTGACTAAAGGGTTGTCTGACAGCGGCCATTCGCCCGATTGAACTTTTTGAATTTCAGCATAGATTGACAACATAGCATCACAAAAACGATCGAGTTCAAATTTTGACTCAGACTCTGTCGGTTCAACCATCAGCGTGCCGGGCACTGGGAAGCTCATGGTGGGTGCATGAAAACCATAGTCCATTAAGCGTTTCGCAATGTCTTCTTCGCTAATACCGCTGGCTTCTTTGATCGGACGGATATCAATAATGCACTCATGCGCCACACGACCTTGGCTGCCAGTATATAAAATATCGTAAGTGGGCTGCAGGCGGGCAACAATATAATTCGCGCTAAGAATTGCAGTCTCGGTAGCTTGGCGCATGCCGCTCGCGCCCATCATTTTTATATACATAAACGAAATCGGTAAAACACCGGCACTGCCAAATTTAGCTGAGGCGACAATATCCTGACTCGCTGCTTCATGGTGTAAGGGGTCAGCGGGCAAAAACGGCGCTAAGTGTGATTTTACGCCAATCGGCCCCATACCTGGGCCACCGCCGCCATGCGGAATGGCGAAGGTTTTATGAAGATTCAGGTGGGACACATCAGCGCCAAATTGACCAGGTGCAGCAACGGCGACCAAAGCGTTCAGGTTTGCCCCATCAACATAGACCTGCGCGCCAACCGCGTGCATCATTTCGCAAATTTGACCAATCGCTTCCTCAAACACGCCATGCGTTGAGGGGTAGGTCACCATTAAACAAGCGATTTCTTCCGCGTACTGAGTAATTTTTTCGGACAGATCATGCAGATCTACATTACCTTGTTCGTCACATTGGATGATCACTACATCCATACTTGCCATAGCGGCTGAGGCGGGGTTTGTGCCATGGGCTGAGCTGGGGATTAGGCAAATATGACGATCTGTATCACCATTCGCAAGATGATAGGCCTTTATGGCCAGCAAGCCTGCATATTCACCTTGCGAGCCAGCATTCGGTTGCAGCGAGATCGCATCATAACCCGTGCAGGCCTGCAACATGCTATCTAGCTCTTTTAACATGGCTTGATAACCCAGCGTCTGCCATTCTGGCGCAAACGGGTGCATATTGGCGAACTCAGGCCAGCTTACCGGCAGCATTTCTGCAGTAGCATTTAATTTCATCGTGCATGAGCCAAGCGGGATCATGGCATGGGTCAGAGTAAGATCTTTATTCTCTAGCTGTTTCATATAGCGCAGCATATCGGTTTCACTGCGATAGCGATGAAATACCGGATGTTGCAAAAATGAGCTGCTACGTTGCAAGGCTTCGGGTATGCGATTATTAGCGGCAGTTGAGGACAGATTGCTGGCTAACTCAATAGAAAATACCTGCGCCAGTTTCCTAAGGCTATTAGCGTCGTCAATTTCACTAAAGCTAATACCAAGTCGATCGGCGCTAATGCGTCGCAAATTTAAACCAGCATCGAGTGCCTGTTGGTATAAGGTATCTGCCTTGTCGGTAAGAATATCCAATGTATCAAAGCAATTATTCAAATTTGCCACTTCAAAGCCCGACTCGGTTAATGCCGCAGCAAAACTGCTGCACAGGCTATGAATGCGTTCAGCGATTGCGCTGATGCCCTCAGGACCGTGATAAACTGCATAAAAGCTAGCCATAATCGCAAGCAATGCCTGTGAGGTACAGATGTTAGACGTGGCTTTTTCGCGACGAATATGTTGTTCGCGAGTTTGCATCGCCATTCTATATGCGAGTTGATCTTGGCTATCTTTAGATACGCCAATAATGCGGCCCGGCAATGCGCGTTTATAGGCCTCTTTGCAGGCGAAGAACGCGGCGTGAGGTCCGCCAAAACCCATGGGCACGCCAAAGTGTTGACTGTTACCAATCACAATATCGGCGCCACACTCGCCGGCAGGTTTTAGCATGGCACAGGCCATTAGATCGGTAGCAACGGTCACCAGAGCTTGTTGTTGATGCGCTTNTTCAATGACAGAAGTCGGATCTTGAATATGGCCATAAGTGTTAGGGTATTGCAACAATACGCCAAATACCGCGTGCTCAGTTAATTCGGTTTGCGCATCGCCAATGACCACCTCAAAGCCAAAGTGTTTGGCGCGGGTTTCAACTACGGCAATGGTTTGAGGGTGAACCGTTTGGTCGATAAAGTAGGTTTGGCTTTTATTCTTTTTGACACAGCGTTTGCTCATTGCCATAGCTTCTGCGGCAGCGGTACCCTCGTCCAGCAGCGAGCCATTTGCTAATGGCATTGCCGTCAGATCCATCACCATCTGCTGAAAATTGATAATCGCTTCTAGGCGACCTTGAGCAATCTCAGGTTGATAGGGCGTGTATGCAGTATACCAGCCAGGATTTTCGAGAATATTGCGTAAAATCACGGCCGGTGTTTTGACTGGGTAGTAGCCCATGCCGATATAGCTATGATTAACAATATTTTGCTCAGCAAATTGGCGAAGATAGTCAAGCGCGTTGCTTTCACTCATCGGTTCATCAAGCGCTATTGCCTGCTGTAGCAAAATATTGGCTGGAACGGTTTGAGCAATAAGCGATTGCATGTCATCAACACCGCAGGCGTTCAACATCTGTTGAATGTCTTCAGTGCTTGGGCCGATATGTCGACCAATAAACTCGTCGCTGTCGCTTAATTGATCAAGCGTTCTCATAGGTATCTCCATAACGCAAGCTTGTATCGTCTGCAGTGACAGTGGCGGCTACAGCATCAAAAGCTTGGAACAACGCATAAAACTGAATAGCCAGATTAGAGCTGACAAATGTGTATTTTTTTAGCGCTGCTATTAAAGCATAAATAGCCCCCTTTTGTCGTTAACAATCGCTCATGCGCAGCCTGAGTTTGCCAGCTTCTGTGCATGGGTATTGCATCAGATAACGAGGTAGTGGTAGTTGCACAAGATTGCTACAAAAAGGCTGGCGCAAGTAGTGAAATTCCGCTTCAATATAAAGGTTAAGTTTTTTCGAGCTAGCATGCCAATTCGGCTGGCTCAAGCTATCTATTTGCCTATGTTTTAAGGAAATCAACATGTCGCGGCTACAAACTTTCAAGCAGCAATCACGAAAGACCCGCTTTTCAGTGTATGCCGGATTTGCAATCGCCGTTTATGCGCTGATTGGTTTTCTATTGCTACCTTATCTGGCGATGCAGCAGCTGCCTGCAAAGCTTGGTGAGGCTTTAAATGGCAGGGCAGTGAGTATTGAACGTATTGCAATCAACCCGTTTGCGCTTTCGCTTACGGTGGAAAATTTTCATATTGCGGGTAAGTCGCTGGAGCGTTTTGTTGGCTTTGATTATCTACACCTAAATTTTGAACTGGTCAGCGTATTCACCCAAGTGCTTACCTTTGATGAACTAACACTGACAAATCCTTACGGCTATGTGCAGATTGATAAACAAGGGCAGCTTAACTTTGCCGACTTGATAGCTGCTGAAGCACCGGCTGGGCCTGAGCAATCTGATGCTGATGCTGATGCAAACACAAATGCAGAGAGCTCTGGTGGTATTCCGGCTGTATTAAGTAAGATTCTGTCGGTCTCAGAGGCGAGTGTATATTTTTCAGATTTGAATAAACAAACGCCGTTTTATGCAGATATTGGTCCGTTAAATATTAATCTCAGTGATTTCTCTACTGAACGTGATAAAGACAGTCCCTATCAGTTAAAGGCCGAATCCGGTGGTGGGGTTATTGGTTCTGCGCTGGCATGGGAAGGCTTTGTGTCGATTAACCCCTTGGCGTCGAATGGTAAATTACTGATTGATGATGTTAACCTCAGTAAGCTAGCCTCCTATATACAAGAGCAGTTCCACTTTGATGTGCAAGATGGCTTTCTGGATGTCTCGGGTGAATACCGATTCGACTTTAGCGCCGATCAGCCCTCCCTGTTTATTGATCAAGCCGACATCTCAGTGGCAAACCTTAAAATTGGTCACAAGGAAGAAGACAATACCCTACTGGATTTCCCGCAGATTAATGTTTCCACGCTGGACTTTAGTCTTGCTGATCAGTCGATGCGCATTGCGTCGCTTGAAATTATCGATGCCGACTATTCGGTTAGGCTTAACAAAAAAGGCGAAATTAATTTAGCCCAATTATTTGTTAGCGATAGCGGTGAGACAGTGGCGCAAACCCAGCCAGAAGAGAAATCCAATGTGAACGCTGAAGCTTTGAAGCAAGATGCTGAGGCTCAGCTTGAGCCTGCATCCAAGCCCGCCGCCGACCCTGACAATCTTTCAGCGACTTCAGCGCAACCAGAATTCCAATTTCAATTAGATAGTTTGTTATTACGCAATAACACGGTTAAGATTTTTGATCTCAGCCCGCAGCAGCCGATGGGTGTAGATTTCTCAGAGCTCAACTTAGAGTTGTTAAATTTTAACTTAGTTGAGCAAAACCTGATGCCCTTATCACTAACGGCTAAACTAGGTAAAGAGCAGCAAAAAGGTGATTTAAGCGTTGCCGGTGATTTGATGCTGTTTCCTAGCTTAAGAGCCTCCCTGAATCTCGATCTTAAAGGACAGCCGCTTATACACTTTGAGCCATATCTAAGCGAGGTCGCTAAACTTCGTGTGGCCTCAGGTTCGACGGATATGTCGGCTACGGTGGCAGCATTTGAAAACTTAACAACCGATCAAACTGAGTTGAATATTGGCGGAAACTTTCGCTTCAATGATGTTAGCTTGCTGGATAGTGAGCAAGCTAAGCCCGTGCTCGCTTTTTCGCGCTTAGCGGTGAGTGATCTAGACTTTTCGTCGACCAAAAATACCTTAGTGATGCAGCAGCTATTACTGCAAAGCCCAGAAATGTGGTTGGGTTTGGATGCGCAAGGGCAATTTAATCTCAGTCAGCTTATGGTGGCTGATAGTTCGTCACAAAAGCCAGANGAAAGCGTTAAAGAACCTGCTGCAGAAGTTGNAGAAAGCAAGCCCATGGATATAGCGCTGAATCAGCTGCGCTTGCAGCAGGGTAATGTGAATTTTTCGGATCGCAGTGTTGACCCCTTATTTTCGATAGCGCTGAACAAAACGGATATGAATATAACTGGATTATCATCGAAGCCTGATGAAACTGCTGAAATGCAGCTCTCGGCAATGATTAATAACTATGCGCCGATTAATATGCAAGGTGCAATTAACCCCTTATCTGAACAATTGTACGCTGACTTGGCTGTACAGTTAAAAAGTCTAAACATGTCCAGCTTCTCTAGCTACTCGGGTGTATATGTTGGTAAAGAAATTGATAAAGGTAAGTTAAATCTTGATGTGGATTATTCGGTTAAGCAGCAAAAATTAAACGCAAAAAATAGTGTGTTTATTGATCAGTTCAATTTCGGTGAAAATGTGGCAAGCGATCAGGCCACATCCTTGCCTGTGGGCTTAGCGGTTTCGTTATTAAAAAATCAGAACGACGAGATTACTATCGATCTGCCGATCAGTGGCGATTTAGCTGACCCAGATTTTGGCTATGGACCGATTGTTTGGAAAGCAATTGGCAACTTAATTATCAAGGCGGCTTCGTCGCCATTCACTTTGTTGGCCAGCTTAGTCGATTCTGATCAAGATCTATCGAAAATCATGTTCGCCTCAGCCAGTAATCAACTGTCAGAGACTGCGATTGGCAAACTTGCTGCGCTTGAGTCGGCACTGTTACAGCGCCCTGAATTAAGTTTAGATATTCAAGCTTGCTATAATCGCGAATTTGATGAGCCAAGCTTTAAGCAGCAGCAGCTGCAGCAAAAGCTTAATCCTAGCAATGAGTCACTCAGCCTTAAAGAGTCTCATAAGCGCATTTCCAAACTTTATCAGCAAGGTTTTGCTCAATCGCTGGTGCTAGATGAGCAATTACAAGATTTGCCAAAAGAGCAGCGCTTACAGGCTGAGGTCGAAGCAATGCAGCAGGCATTACTTTCTCTTGAAACAGTTGCAGAACCTCAACTGCAGGCGCTTGCGAGGCAGCGTGCGCAGCAGATTCAACAGCAGTTGCTGCAATCTGGTCAACTCAATGCGGCCCGTTTATTTACCACCGCGATTGATCAGCAGGTGGTCGTTGATAATCAACTGCCTTGTAATTTAACGATTCAGTCTTCTTAATTGCATGCCAGCAAATTTAATAACGCCTGAGGGCTATCAGCGACTCAAGCAAGAGCTTGATCAGTTATGGCGTGAGGAACGGCCTGAAGTGACGCGCAAGGTAAGTTGGGCTGCGTCATTGGGTGACCGCAGTGAGAATGCAGATTATCAATACAATAAAAAGCGGCTTCGCGAAATTGATCGGCGCGTGCGCTATTTATCAAAGCGTATTGAATCGGTGCAGGTAGTTGAATATTCGCCAACACAAGAGCATAAAGCGTATTTTGGTGCCTATGTTGAAGTGATTAATGATGCCGAGCAGCGCCGTCGATTTCGCATTGTAGGCGCAGATGAAATATATTTTGGCATTGACGACTATATCTCAATAGACTCGCCGATGGCGAAAGCCTGTTTAGGTAAGGCTGTTGACGATGAGCTGCTTGTACATACCCCAGAGGGCTCAGCGCTTTGGTATATTGAGTCAATTTCCTATCATAAAACGTGAACGACAGTGGAGAGTTGCATGCGACGTTTGTTGTTAATTTTACTAGGCTGCCTTGGGTATTCTGCCAGCGCAGGTTTATACGCGGAGAATCCTTACCAGCTTCAAGGCGATTTCATTCAGGGTGGTATGATTCGCGGTCAAGCCGATGATTTACAGCAAGTGATGTTTAATCAGCAAGCATTACGTATAAGCCCAGCGGGTGACTTTGTATTTGGTTTTGGTCGCGACTTTGCCTCCTCGGCTGAATTGAAACTGCGCTTTAATTCAGGGCAAGAGATTGTCAAAACGCTGCAGATAGCGCCACGTGAGTATAATATTCAGCGTATCGAGGGTATCGATAAAAAGATCACCGCCAGTAAAAAGCCGCCAGAGACGCTGGCCAGAATCCGTCAAGAAACCGCTCAAGTGGTGCGCGCTAGGGCAAAACATATTGAGAATTTGGGTTTTAAGCAGTCATTTATTTGGCCGCTGCAATCTATTATTACCGGTGTCTATGGTTCACAGCGGGTATATAACGGTCAGCCAGGGCGGCCACACTATGGCATTGATATTGCGGCGCCAAACGGAACGCCGGTGCTGGCGCCAGCGGATGGTCAGGTGACTATGGCGCACCCAGATATGTTTTATTCCGGCGGGACCCTGATCATTGATCATGGCTACGGTATCTCATCAAGCTTCTTGCATCTTAGCGAGATTTTGGTTCAGCCTGGTGATGCTGTGCAGCANGGGCAGGTGGTGGCAAAAGTTGGTCAGGGTGGACGCTCGACCGGTCCACATCTTGATTGGCGCATGAATTGGTACAAGCAAAGGATTGACCCTAGTTTGCTTGTGCCNCCCATGCCAAAGCCTGCGGCCGATCCATAGTCGACGCATTGCCATGCTCAGTGATATCTAGCATCAGCAGATGAAATTCAAAACTATCGGGTTTATAATCGCTCGCCTGTAATCGCCGAGAAAGATGAGAAAGTGCATGTTTGATGAAAAACTGCTGGATATATTGGTCTGCCCTGTGACGAAAGCGCCGCTTGAGTATGATAAGGCCAATCAAGAATTGGTCTGTAAGGCTAGCGGCCTAGCTTACCCAATTCGGGACGGTATTCCGGTTATGCTTGAAGATCAGGCGCGAGTGTTAGATAAAAACTAATTAGCTTGGATATGTCTAGATCAGTGTTCACGCAGATTATTGATCGTGAGATAGCTGCCGAGATCGTGTTTGAGGATCAACAGTGTATCGTGATAAACGATCGAAGCCCTCAGGCACCATTCCATGTGCTAGTGATTCCCAAAAAGCCGCTGCGTTCACTGCTTGATGCAACAGCGGAAGACAAGCAGCTGCTAGGACACTTAAACTGGGTTGCTGCGCATGTTGCGCAACGAGCCGGCCATCAACATTTCCGATTAATTGCAAATAATGGTGCAGATGCTGGACAGACCGTATTCCATCTGCATTTTCATGTTTTGGCAAATACCCAGCTTAATGAGCAGGGTTTATAAGTATTAATAGTAAAGAGAACATCATGAAAAGTGCTGACATCAGAGAGTCCTTCCTGAGCTTTTTTGCGGCTAAAGATCATCAGCGTGTCGCCTCAAGCTCCTTAGTGCCGGGTAATGACCCAACTTTGTTGTTTACCAATGCAGGGATGGTGCAGTTTAAGGATGTGTTTTTAGGCGAAGACCCGCGTGATTACTCAAGAGCAACAACCTCCCAGCGCTGTGTAAGAGCCGGGGGTAAGCATAATGATCTTGAGAATGTTGGCTATACGGCGCGTCATCATACATTTTTTGAAATGTTAGGTAATTTTTCTTTTGGCGACTATTTTAAGCAAGATGCTATTCACTACGCCTGGGAATTTTTAACCTCAAGCGAATGGATGAATATTCCGGCGTCAAAGCTCACTGTCACAGTATATGCCGATGATGATGAGGCCTATGCTATCTGGCGAGATCAAATTGGCGTGCCCGCCGAAAAAATTATCCGCATTGGCGACAATAAAGGTGAAAAGTACGCCTCTGACAACTTCTGGGCTATGGGTGATACTGGCCCATGTGGTCCTTGTACCGAAATATTTTACGATCATGGTGAGCATATTTGGGG
Organism: Pseudomonadales bacterium; assembly: GCA_013215025.1. NCBI lineage: Bacteria > Pseudomonadati > Pseudomonadota > Gammaproteobacteria > Pseudomonadales > Pseudomonadales bacterium. Next base: position 13,747 of record JABSRR010000025.1, on the reverse strand, counting down.
TGGGCCACCCGGCTCGCCAGAAGAGGATGGCGACCGTTTTATTGAAATCTGGAACGTGGTCTTTATGCAGTACCAGCGCAGTGCCGACGGTACCATGACTGCTTTACCTAAGCCCTCAGTCGATACCGGTATGGGGCTTGAGCGCATTGCGGCGCTAATGCAAGGTGTGCATAACAACTATGAAATTGATTTATTTCAAAGCCTGTTAAAGGCGGCAGACAGCATTACCAATACCGGTGATTTAAGCAATCAATCGCTGCGCGTCATTGCTGATCACATTCGCTCATGTGCATTTTTGATTGTTGATGGGGTGATTCCTGCCAATGAGGGCAGGGGGTATGTGCTGCGGCGTATTATGCGCCGTGCTATTCGTCACGCACACAAATTAGGTGTCAAGCAGCCGTTCTTTCATCAGTTAGCGAAGCCTTTGGCTGATGAAATGGGTGAGGCCTATCCTGAGCTGGTGCAAGCCTTGCCACAAGTTGAAAAGGTTATCCTTGCTGAAGAGCAGCAATTTGCCAAGACCTTGGATAATGGTATGGCCATGCTTAGCGCTGCGATCGATAAATTACAGGGCTCTACGTTGGCTGGCGACGTGGTTTTTAAGCTGTATGATACGTACGGCTTTCCGTTTGACTTAACCGCCGACATCGCGCGTGAGCAAGGGCTTGAGATTGATGTTGCTGCGTTTGACGAGGCAATGGCGGCGCAGCGCAAGCGTTCGCAAGCGGCTGGCGGTTTTTCAGTAGATTATACCAAGCAATGGCGGCTCGATGGTGAAACAAGCTTTACTGGATATCAGCAGCTGAGCACTGACGCTAAAGTGATAGCCTTATATATTGGTGAGCAGCAGGTCGACACCCTGACCGCTGGCCAGTCGGGGGTGGTTGTGCTTGCGCAGACGCCTTTTTATGCTGAGTCAGGTGGTCAAATTGGTGACGTAGGTCTGCTGACGTCGGCCGCAATGTCTGCCAATGTTGAGGATGTGATGAAAGCCTCGAATCACCATTTGCATCAGGTCATGGTAACCGAAGGAGCGATTCGCACAGGTGATCTGATCAATGCAGCGGTCAATCCAGATATTCGCCAGCAAGTCGCGCTTAATCATTCAGCGACGCATTTATTGCATGCGGCCTTGCGTGCCGTTTTGGGCGAGCATGTGCAGCAAAAGGGCTCCTTAAACACTGCCGACCGCTTACGCTTTGACTTCTCTCATTTCGAAGCTGTCAATGATCAGCAGCTGCAACAGATTGAAGCCATAGTGAATGCGCAGATTCGCTCAAATACTGAGATTGAAACGGTTGTAACCGACATGGAAACCGCAAAAGCTAAGGGTGCGATGGCCTTGTTTGGTGAAAAATACGGTAACCAAGTGCGTGTATTGTCGATGGGTGATGGCTTTTCAGTGGAGCTCTGTGGTGGAACGCATGCTGCTCGAACCGGCGATTTAGGTGCTTTTCGCATAGTATCAGAAAGTTCTGTGGCGGCTGGCGTACGCCGAATTGAAGCAGTCACTGCTGAACATGCCTTAGCCTTTGACCGTGCCAATGAACAGACGCTCAAAGCTGCAGCCAACCAGTTAAAAGCTAAACCTGAAAATCTATTAGATAAGTTAACTGCCTTAATTGCCCAGGCGAAACAACAAGACAAAGAAATACAGCAGCTAAAAGCCAAGCTTGCGACCTCCAGTGGTGGCGATTTATCCACTCAGGCGGTTGATGTGCAGGGTGTTAAAGTATTGGCAGCTACCATTGATGGAGCTGATCGTAAAAGTTTACTAGTGACGTTGGATCAGCTGAAAAGTAAGTTGGGTACTGCAGCTGTGCTGCTTGCTACCGTCGATGAGAAAGGTATCGCCTTGGTTGCTGGCGTAACAGCAGATCTGACCGATAAAGTCCGCGCTGGCGATATTATTAAGGCATTTGCCGCAAAGCTGGGTGGCAAAGGTGGCGGTCGAGCGGATATGGCCCAGGGCGGTGGTTCTGATGTGTCAGCATTGCCAACAGTCTTACCCGAGTTTGAGGCCTATGTTGCTGAGCAGCTAGCTTAAGCTACAAGCATCCTAAACGCAGCATCCGCTGCGTTTTTTAGAACTTTTTACGGATTTTGGGAACTTTTTCCACGCTGTTGCTTCTAATTAAGCACAATTTAGTGTTTAATCGCCCCGTTTTGAGAATTTCAACTTGCGTTCCAGGTTAAGTTTTTACTCTTCAAAAACATTTGTCGGTTTTGGGTGCACTTATTTAGTTGTCGCATAGAGTGTTGTTATGCAGTAGTAGTGCAGGATTGTCCTAGCTAGATTTGCGACTCGCTAAATTGTTTGCAGCAGCCTTNGCTTAATTTAACTGCCTAGGTTTGCTGCTTCCTAGCGTAGGTCGCGCAAAATATTACCGCTGACCTATACTTTTACGAGGACATGAAAGCCCATGAAGCAGCTTTCAATATAGGAGAAGCAATCATGCTTATTTTAACACGTCGCATTGGTGAAACATTAATGGTTGGGGATGACGTTACCGTAACGGTTCTTGGTGTCAAAGGTAATCAGGTGCGCATTGGTGTCAATGCACCAAAAGAGGTGCCTGTGCATCGCGAAGAAATCTACCAGCGCATCCAGCGTGAAAAGGAGGCGGGTGAGGTTAATTTTAACCAAGCTTAGTCTGCCGTCATCGCCTAATTTGCTTCAAAGGATTAGGCCATGGCAATATTCTTTAAAAGGAGCAATAGCTCCTTTTTTTTATGTCTGCTTTTTTTTGTTTCTTTTCTGCTTCTGTTTTCAGATCTGTGTTCCTTATCTTGCTTGTAAAACCAAGTAATGTTCTGACGTTTAGCGCGGCTTTTTGTTTTGTATCAATTGGAATTAAAGCTTTTGGCTAGGCCTGATGAATTGCCGTAGCTTATTATTAGCTAATATATTTCGATGAGAAACAATATTTGAATGATCAGATCCTGATCTCTTCTTGCATGCTCATGCCTTGCGGCACTGCTGATTAATAATTGCGCGAAAAAGCGCTAATTTCTCGACCTTGCATTGACGAAACAGTGCTTGATCTCTAATATGCGCCACTTACGGTGAAGTGGCCGAGTGGTCGAAGGCGCTCCCCTGCTAAGGGAGTATACCCTAATACGGTATCGAGGGTTCGAATCCCTCCTTCACCGCCATTCTTGCAATTTGTTTTGATTTGGTTAAAACTCATTGACAGGAACTTTCGCGTACCTATAATACGCGGCCTTACCCGCCAGTAGCTCAGCTGGATAGAGTACCTGGCTACGAACCAGGCGGTCGGAGGTTCGAATCCTTCCTGGCGGGCCATATTAAAAAACCCCACAATTTTGTGGGGTTTTTTCGTTTTAGCACTGCTGGTTTCCGCTCTTTATTGCTGTCTTTTCTTACTTTCCTGTTTGATTATCTATGCTGCTATATGCTCTTGTGCCAGAGCGCATTTGTTAACTTAAGCTGCACCGTTCAGCCTATCCTGCATGTTAAAGCCTGTATAGACCGGCTAATCGGCTTAGCTTTGCTGCCATTATTTTGTCGATGAACTTGCGTTTGTGATCTTGAATAGTGGTCTGCCTGCTACTTTGCTGGTTTTAACGTTCTTTTCAGTGGCATCAATCTGTCCTCACCGCAGTGAATACTCATGCTCGCGATTGCAAAGTTGTCATATTTAAGCGCTAAACAATTGCAGAATTTGCGCGTAACAATGTGCTACAATAATGCGCCTTTTTTTAAACGGACAGCTTCAGGCGTAAGTTAAGCTGCCGCTACAAATAAATCTGGAGACCATTCAATGGATTTCGCTTTTACTGAAGAGCAACAAATGATCCGCGATACCGCGGAAAGCTTTTTGCAAGACGTTTCTTCTTCTGAAGCTATTCGAACCGCCATGGCCACTGATGCCGGCTATGATGCTGCGTTGTGGCAACAAATCTGTCAGGAGCTGTATTTTCAGGCTATAACAATCCCTGAGTCACTGGGTGGCATGGGTCTCGGCTATGTAGAGCTATGTGCTGTGATGGAGCAGATGGGCCGCTATCTATTGTGCGCCCCTTATTTTGCCACAGTTTGCCAAGCCACTACCGCTTTGCTTGAAGCTGGTGACGAGTCTCAGCAAGCAGAATATCTAACAAAGGTTTTAGAGGGCGCAATTGCAACCTTAGCATATACCTCAAGTAATCAAACTGGCGTAGATGCTGTCGAGGCCGAATTTTCTCTACAAGATCAAGCTGCGGTTATCAATGGTCAATACCGTTTTGTGGTGGACGGTCATAATGCAGAGTTTGTGGTTGCGGCGGCAAAAGATGCTGACAACAAGATTGGTTTGTTTGTTGTTCCTATGTCGACTGCAGGAATTGATGTGAAGTGGGTGCCAACCATGGATCAAACACGCAAGCAGGCCGAGTTAAGCTTTAATAATGTTAAGGTCGAAAAAGACGGCATCCTGAAATTGGATGCTGCCGCTGAGTTAGCAAAAATCCTTGATCTTGCGACTATTTGCCTAGCTGCCGAACAAATGGGTGGCGCATCAGAGGTTTTGGATATTACCGTAGATTACACCAAAGAGCGTGTGCAGTTTAACCGTCCAGTTGCCTCGTTCCAGGCCATTAAACATCGCGCTGCTGATATGATGACCAAAGCTGAATGCGCGAAAAGTGCAGTCTACTATGCAGCTTGCGTAGCGCAAGATGCGTTTACGGGTGGCGAGTTGGCAGATGAGCTGGCCGAAGCGGCGTCGATTGCAAAAGCGAATGTCTCTGATGCCTATTTTCAAAATGCTGGCGATGCAATTCAATTGCATGGTGGCGTAGGTTTTACTTGGGAGTATGACCCGCATTTATATTTTAAACGCGCAAAAGCTTCGGAGCACATGTTAGGTAATAGTACATATCACCGTGAGCGCTTAGCGCAAATGTTATTAGCATAATAAGTCGAAGGAGTTACTTGAATGAAATTAAGTTTTAGTGCTGAAGACGAAAAGTTTCGCGAAGAAATTGCAGCTTGGCTAAGTGATAATTTAGTAGGCGAGTTCGCCCAACTTAAGTTTCGCGGTGGTCCCGGAGACGAGCATATGTTTCCAGAAGAGCGAAAAGTTTGGGAAAAGAAGCTGGCTGAAGGTGGTTGGACCTGTGTTGGTTGGCCTAAAGAGTTTGGCGGTCGAGAGCTTTCGATTGAGCAGCAGGTTATTTTCTTCGAAGAATACGCACGTTCGGGTGCGCCTGGACGAGTTGGTCATATTGGTGAGGGCTTAACCGGTCCAACCTTGATTGCGTTTGGCACCGAAGCACAACGTGAAAAATACTTGCCGGGCATACTTGATGGCTCTGAACTATGGTGTCAAGGCTACTCTGAGCCTGGTGCAGGCTCCGACTTAGCTAACGTCAAGACTAAAGCGCGTTTTGATGAAGAAAAAGGCAAGTGGGTGATCAATGGTCAAAAAGTTTGGACATCTTTAGCACACGAATCCGATTATGTATTCGTGGTTGCGAGAACCGATCCTGATTCGGTCGCTCATAAGGGCCTTGGTTTTTTCTTAATGAAAATGGATCAACCGGGCATTACAGTGCGTCCAATTGAGCAAATCACCGGTACCTCAGAGTTCAATGAAGTATTCTTTGATGATGCTGAATGCGATGCTGATGATATTGTTGGCGAGCCGGGTGATGGCTGGAAAGTGGCCATGGGCTTATTAGGCTTTGAACGCGGAGTCTCGACACTAGGCCAGCAAATGCAGTTTCAAAATGAATTAGATGAAGTTGTGGCCTTGGCAAAGTCAAACGGTGCGGCTAAAGATCCAATTATTCGCCAACGTATTGCGAAAGCCCATGAGGGGCTTAAAGTGATGCGCTACAATTCAATGCGAACGCTATCTGACGATGCCGGTGATGGTTCTCTGCAAAAAGAAGCGCTAATGTATAAATTGTATTGGGCCACTTGGCATCGTGATTTAGGTGAGTTAGCCATGGATGTCATGGGCGCTGATGCTGAGGTTTTAGATGCAGGCCCCTATGAGCTGTCTCGCTTGCAGTCCATGTACTTATTTGTTCGCTCTGACACGATTTATGGCGGTACTAATCAAATCCAACGTAATATTATTGCTGAACGCGGCCTTGGTATGCCGCGTGAGCCAAAAGTTACGATCAAGGCATAAGCTAAGGCTTCTCTATAAGCGACCTCAATTGTCATATCTGAAAGTGGTTAAGCCTTTTAACCACTTTTAAGCTTCAATTCTTTGTCTCGCGAATATGCGGTACGACTAAATACAGCGTCTAATCATGGAATTTCACTATGTATGATTTAAAAAATCCTCAATATCCCGAGGGTAAAGATTTAATTAAAGATAAATCCGTTTTGATCACTGCAGCGGCAGGTGCCGGTATTGGCGGAAGCGCAGCAAAGCGTGCGATTGAAGAAGGCGCGCGAGCGCTTGTCATTTCTGACGTGCATGAAGGGCGCTTAGAAAAATCGGTAGCAGAATTAAAGGCGCTGACAGGTAAAGATAATGTCTGGGGTAAGCTTTGTAACGTCTGTGATGAAGATGAGGTGCAAGCATTAATTGCCTTTGCTGAAGAAAAAATGCAAGGCGTAGATATCCTGATTAATAATGCAGGGCTTGGCACTTCAAAGCTATTGATTGAAATGGACGATGCCGAGTGGGACAAAGTCATTCAAGTAACGCTGTATGGCACCATGCGTATGACGCGTCATATGATGAAAGTGATGAAGCAGCGAGGCCAAGGCGGTGTTATCGTGAATAATGCCTCTGTGCTTGGCTGGCGTGCACAAAAAGAGCAGGCGCATTATGCCGCAGCGAAAGCCGGTGTTATGGCGCTAACTCGATGTGCAGCTTTAGAGGCTGCAGAGGATAATATCCGCATTAATGCGGTAGCGCCATCGATTGCGATGCATCCGATGTTACGTAAATCTGCACCTGCTGACTTACTCGCGGAGCTTGAAGCAAAAGAAGCATTTGGTCGTGCAGCAGAAGTGTGGGAAGTGGCGAATGTGATGATGTTTTTAGCCTCGGATTATTCGTCTTACCTCACCGGTGAAATTATCTCAACCTCAAGCCAGCGCGCTTGATGGTCAACCAGAATTTTTAATAGGAGAACATTATGTCTAACAGAGACGCTGTAATCGTAAGCACTGCTCGTACCGGCTTGGCCAAGTCTTTTCGCGGTTCTTTTAACGATACTGAAGCCCCGGCCATGGGTGGTCATGTAGTAAAAGCGGTAGTTGAAAAAGCGGGTATTGATCCAAGCCTAGTTGAAGACTGTATTTTTGGCGCAGCTGCGCAGCAAGGTACCCAGGCTTACAATCTCGGCCGTTTATGTGCAGTAGCTGGTGGTTTACCAGATTCTGTGCCAGGTATGGCGATGGAGCGTCAGTGTTCATCAGGTTTAATGACGATTGCCTACGCTGCCAAAAGTATCATGGTGGGTGAAATTGATGTAGCGATTGCCGGTGGTGTTGAGTCTATTTCTTTAACGCAAAACAAGCACAAAAACACCTATAAAAATGTATCAAAAACAGTGTTAGGTTTTGATGATACTGCTTATATCCCAATGATTGAAACGGCTGAGATTGTTGCTGAGCGTTATAATATTACGCGTGAAGAGCAAGATGCCTACTCATTGATTTCTCAACAGCGTACAGCTGCTGCACAAGCAAACGGTACATTTGACGACGAAATCGTACCAATGAATGCAGTAAAAGCGGTATTCAATAAAGAAACCAAAGAGACTACTTATGAAGAAGTAGTGGTTGATAAAGACGAGTGTAACCGTCCATCAACCACGGCTGAGTCTTTAGCATCACTTGATCCAGTATGGAAAGATGGTAAGTGGGTTCAAGAAGGTAAATTCATCACGGCTGGTAATGCTTCACAGCTTTCTGACGGTGCTGCGGCATCACTACTTATGTCTCGCGAAAAAGCTGAAGCGTTAGGTCTTGCACCTTTAGGTGTTTATAAAGGTGTAGCGGTTGCAGGCTGTAAAGCTGATGAAATGGGGATTGGCCCTGTTTTCGCGGTACCTAAGCTTTTAGCCAAGCACGGTTTAACGGTTGATGATATTGACCTGTGGGAACTAAACGAAGCCTTTGCTTCTCAAGTGGTCTACTGCCAGAAAGAACTGGGTATCGATATTGACAAAATGAACGTAAACGGCGGTGCAATCTCTGTAGGTCACCCATTCGGCATGTCAGGTGCGCGTATGGTGGGTCATGCATTACTTGAAGGTAAACGTCGTGGTGCTAAATACATAGTAGTTACTATGTGTATTGGCGGTGGTATGGGCGCTGCAGGTTTATTTGAAATCGAAGCATAAGTACCAAATCAATAAAGTAAACCGAGCGAACGCTCGGTTTTTTTATGCCCGCAGCTCGCTGAGAATCGCTTGAGTGTCAGCGCAAAAACTCATGACTTACAACGGCAGACCTGGTCGCCATAATAGTTGTTGGCATAATTACAATCATTGGCTGCTACCTGGATTATATCTAACATACTAAAACTCCTTTGCGTGTTGTACCTGTGTAGTAATTAATTGATTGGTGCGATGACCTTAGTGATATTACAGCACAGCCATTTTTATAGCTAAAATCAATTAATTTAATGCGATTGATAATAATAATAAATGAAGGCCAAGATCGGCTTGATTTTCACGCAAGCAAGCTTAAATAGCGCTGAAAATTGATAAAATATGCCCAGATTAGCGCCGCTGCTGACCAGTTATCACTGCAAATTTACCGCTAATTCGTGTATCATTCGCGCGCGAGAATTCTTTTAACTAAAAATCATCCACGCAAGGGGATTTGTATGAACAAGCAAATGACTGCTGCTGAAGTTGTTAGCCAATTAGAAGATGGCATGACAATTGGTGTCGGTGGCTGGGGGCCTCGTCGCAAGCCGATGGCATTAATTCGCGAAATCCTTCGCTCTGACCTGAAAGACTTAACAGTGGTTGCCTACGGTGGCGCCGATGTTGGTATGCTCTGTGCCGCAGGCAAAGTGAAAAAAGTTATTTTTGCTTTTGTATCGCTAGACTTTATTCCTCTTGAACCATTTTTTCGACAAGCACGTCAAACCGGCGCTATAGAAACGATGGAAGTTGATGAAGGCATGATGCTTCTTGGTTTGCGAGCGGCAAGNTGGGGTATGCCATTTATGCCAACGCAAATCGGNTTAGGTACTGATGTGATTAAAGTGAACAAAGACATCAAAGTTATCGATAGCCCATATGATGACAAAGAGTGGGTGGCTATGCCTGCGCTTAACTTAGATGTTGCTCTTATTCATGCAGATCGCGCTGATGTGCGTGGTGTTTGTCAAATCAAAGGCCCAGATATGTATATGGACGAGCAAATGGCTCGTGCTGCAGAAAAGACCTTTGTCACGGTTGATGAAATCGTTGACACCGATTACTTCGCGCAAGGCGATGAGTCACGTTACGTATTCTGGGAACGTTCCATGACCACAGGTGTTGTGCATATTCCTGGCGGTGCTCATCCAACTTCTTGCACGCCACTTTACGGCTTCGATGTTAAACACACCAAAGAATACGCTGGCTTTGCTAAAGAAGGTGGTTTTGAGGCTTACGCTGAAAAATACATCAATGGCAAAACAGAAGAAGAATACCAAGCGCTGGTTGGCGGCTTAGATGCAATTAAAGCATTACCGCTGCCAGTCTATTAATCAATCGGTCAAAGGAGAATTACAGTATGACAACTGCTACAGGCACTCCCGCTAAAGAATATACATTGGCTGAATTGATGATTGTTGCCGGCGCCGAGGCGTTCCGACACGATGGTGAAGTTTTAGCCACAGGTATTGGTGTGTTACCGCGCTTGGCTGCGAGCCTTGCAATGAAAACCTTCAACCAAGACCTTATGATGACAGACTCAGAAGCCTACTTACTTTCTGAGCCTAACCCTATTTCTGGCCGCACTTCGCATGAAGGTCAAAAATCTGAAACATGGATGGGTTTTTCACGCATCTTTGATAATGTTTGGTCAGGCAAGCGTCACGCTATGATTGGCCCAACGCAGGTTGATAAATTCGGCCAAGCAAATATCTCAGCTTTGGGTGGCTCTTACGAGCAACCAAAAATCATGATGTTAGGTGTGCGCGGTCTACCGGGTAATTCTATTAGCCATGCCAACTCATTTTTCGTGCCTTCACACAATAAACGTGTTTTCGTTGAAGGCGAATGTGACCTTGTAAACTCAATTGGCTATAACCCAGAGCGTTTGCCGAAAGGTTATGAATTAGCGGATGTTGATATTCGCATTATCCTAACAGATTTATGTGTACTTGATTTTTCAGGCCCTAATCATGAAATTGCCTTAGTGTCTGTTCATCCTGGTATTACGGTTGAGCAGGTCGTTGAAAATACAGGCTTTGAATTAATTATACCTGACGAAGTACCAACAACGCCTGCACCAACTGAAGAGCAGCTAGCGATTATTCGTGAGCTTGATCCTCAAGATTGGCGCAGTAAGCAGTTAAAAGATAACCCTCCGGGTGACCGCTCGTAGCGTGTCTAATCGTCTGTAGCGCGTTTTATTGACGAGCTACAAACCATTATCGACGCCTGCGAGTGTTTCAACACTGGTGGGCGTTTTAGTATTTTTAATGTAGAAGTTTTAACCATGTCTGATGTTCTGAATACCCGAATTACTGAGCTGTTAGGTTGTAAATATCCCATTATTCAAACGGCTATGGGCTGGGTTGCTGACCCAGAGCTTGTCGCAGGCACCTGTAACGCGGGTGGCTTTGGTTTTTTAGCGGGAGCAACGATTCCACCAGAAGAGATGGAGCGAGATATTTTGCGTGTGAAAGAGCTGACCGATAAAAACTTCGGCGTAAACTTCCATATGTATCAACCAAACGCCAACGAGATTATCGACTTATGTATAAAGCATGGGGTAAAGGCGGTGTCATATTCGCGCTCGCCCGGTAAAGAGATGATTCAGCGGCTTAAAGATAACGGTATTGTTTGTATGCCAACCGTGGGTTTACCAAAGCATGCAATTAAAGCCGTTGAAATGGGTGCCGATGCTGTGGCCGTGCAAGGCGGCGAGGGTGGTGGCCATACCGGCAGTGTGCCTACAACCTTATTGCTGCCTCAAGTGGTTGATGCGGTCGGTGATAAAGTGCCGGTATTGGGTGCAGGTGGTTTCAAAGATGGTCGTGGCTTGGTTGCCGCGATGGCATTTGGCGCTGACGGCATCGCCATGGGTACGCGCTTTTTGTTAACCCAAAATTCACCCGTGCCTGCAGCAACTAAGCAGCGCTACATAGAGTGTAAAAATCCAGCGAATATCATTGTCTCAAAAGCAATGGATGGTCTGCCACAGCGTATGGTCATGAATGAGTGGCTTGAAAAAATGGAAAAAGCCGGTAATTTCAAAAAGCTCATAATTGCCCTAATTAATGGCTTAAAGTTTCGTAAGTTTACCGGTGCATCGATCTTTGATTTGTTAAAGTCTGCCTTTGCTATGACAAAGTCAGGCGATGTAACGCCCGCTCAAGCCATTATGTCGGCCAATGCACCCATGATTATTATGAAAGCTATGGTAGACGGTCATCCTGCTGATGGTGTTTTACCATCTGGGCAAGTCGCAGGTGTGATTGATCATTTGCCGACATGTGACGAGTTAATTCGTGAAATAGTTAGTGAAGCTGAGCAGCGTCTAGCAGCGCTGAAATAAATAGATAAGGAATAGGTATGTCATTACCGTATAAAACAACCATTACTAACGGCATTGCTGAAGTGATCTTTGATAAGCCTCCGGTTAATGCATTCTCCTCAGTTGAATGGGCGCAGATTGCTGCTGAGATTGATAGTTTAGGTAACAACGACGACTGTCGCGTTATTATCATTGCGGCGGAGGGGCGTGGCTTTTGTGCAGGCGTTGATATTAAAGAGTTAGATGCCGATGATTCATTGATTGTTAAGGTGAATAAAGGCAACTATGACACCTTTAAAGCGATTCATCTAAACCCTAAGCCAGTGATCGTCGCGGTTCATGGCTTCGTACTAGGTGGGGGTATTGGTATCTCCGGCGCAGCTGATTTCATCGTAGCTTCCGAGTGCGCAACCTTTGCCGTTCCCGAGGTTGATCGAGGTGCAATGGGTGGTGGTGCGCACTTACAGCGTATGTTCCCGGTGCAGAAAGTTCGTTATATGTACTTTACCGGTTTACCCATTGATGCCCAAGAAGCTTATCGTTTAGGCGCTATTGAAAAAGTAGTGCCGCGCGATCAGCTACTGCCTACGGCGCGTGAAATGGCGGCCAAAATTGCTGAAAAATCACCGCGTATGATTGCTTTGGCCAAAGAAGCGTTGACCGGGATTGAAGATGGTAACTTAGAAGACAAGTATCGTTGGGAGCAAGGCTTCACCTTAGAGGCTTATCAATCTCCAGATTCTGCAGAATCTCGCGATGCGTTTGTTAATAAGCGTGACGCAGCATTTACTGAAAAGCAATAGTTCGACAAAAATCATAATGACCGTCTAAGACAAGAGAGAAGTTATGGATTTACACTTTACCGAAAAACATCAAGCCTTTCGTCAAGAAGTGAGAGATTGGTTAGCGGCCAATGTTCCAGCAGAACCGCTAAAAACTTATGATACAGCTGAAGGCTTTCAGCAGCATCGTGAATGGGAAGCGAAAATGAACGAAGGTCGCTGGGGCATGGTGACATGGCCAAGCGAATTAGGCGGTCGTGATGCTGATTTGATTGAATGGTTGATTTTCGAAGAAGAATATTTTCGTGCCAAGGCACCTAATCGTGTTAATCAGAACGGTATTTTTCTACTAGGCCCAACCCTAATGGAATATGGTACGGAACAACAAAAAGCTGATATTTTGCCGAAAATGGCTGACGGTACTGAGGTTTGGGCGCAAGGTTGGTCTGAGCCGGGTGCCGGTTCAGATATGGCGGCTATTCGTTCAAAAGCAGAGCTTTCAGAGTGTGGTGAATATTATATTATTAACGGTCAGAAAACCTGGTCTACCCGAGCTGCATGGGCTGATCAGTGCTTTGGCATGTTCCGCACTGACCCAGAGTCAAAGCGCCACCATGGCCTAACATTTATTCTTGTTCCGCTGGCGCTTGAGGGCGTTACCGTCAATCCTATTCCACAGCTTGATGGTCTACCGGGCTTTGCCGAAATCTTCTTTGACAATGTGAAAGTGCCAGTCAATTGCCGACTCGGTGATGAAGGTAAAGGCTGGGAAGTGGCTATGGCTACTGCAGGATTTGAGCGTGGATTAATGCTTAGATCACCTGCGCGTTTTCAAGAAACTGCGCGCCGCTTAGTTGAGCTGTATAAAGAGAATCGCGATTCGGCAGACCGAGATCCAGCTATTCGTGACGCGGTCATCAAAGCATATATGGCTGCAGAGTCATATTGTTTGACAACCTACGAAACTGCCTGTCGATTAATTAAAGGCGGTAAAATTGGTGCAGAATCATCAACGAATAAAATCTTCTGGTCTGAACTTGATCAGCAAATGCATGAAACCGCGATGGATATATTATCTGCCCGAGCGGAGCTTGAGCCGATTGCCCCAGCAGCACAAGGTGTTGGTTCATGGTTAGATGGCTTTTTGTTCTCACAATCTGGTCCTATCTATGCTGGCACCAACGAAATCCAACGCAACATTATTGCCGAGCGTATGCTAGGCATGCCACGTAAATAATCGGGAGCAAATATCATGGATTTTACGTTTACTGAAGATCAGTTG
>JABSRR010000024.1 GCA_013215025.1 Pseudomonadales bacterium | reverse complement strand
GGCTTTGACGAAATTGATATTACCGACCTAGAAGATTTTAGAGCTAGCCTGAAAGCCGATGCTGAAAAAGCGGGTGTGAAAATTACCCCCTTACCATTTTTATTGAAAGCCTTGGCGGTATGTTTGAAAGCTAACCCAATAATCAATGCATCGCTGGCTGCTGACGGCGAAAACATCGTCTATAAACAGTATGTGCATATTGGTATGGCGGTGGATACACCGGCTGGGCTCGTTGTGCCGGTAATTCGTGATGTCGATAAAAAATCTTTATTTGAGTTGGCGGCTGAAACAGCGGAACTGGCGCAAAAAGCTAAGGAACGCAAGCTTAAGCCACAAGAAATGCAGGGTGCAAGCTTTAGTATTTCAAGCCTGGGTCCAATGGGTGGTACCGGTTTTACTCCGATAGTGAATACGCCAGAAGTTGCAATTTTGGGCGTCTCAAAGCTTGAGGTGAAGCCAAAGTGGAATGGCACTGAGTTTTTACCGCGCAAGATGTTGCCGGTTTCCCTAAGCTATGATCACCGTGCCGTGAATGGCGCGGATGCAGGCCGTTTTCTGCTGATGTTCAATCAAATGTTGGCCGATATACGCCGAATGATTGTATAATGCGTATTAATTAAACTGACAAAAATGACACGGAATGCCTGCTTGTTGAGTGGGCATTTTCGTTTTTGGTATAGCTATGAGCGAGATGATTACATCCGACAAAAAGCCGAAAAAAGTGGTCGCCGGTGAAAAGTTGCGCGGCGCTGAAAAAGTGGCTCGCATTCCGGTTAAAGTAATTCCTACCGAAGAGTTACCAAAAAAACCTGATTGGATACGGGTAAAAATCCCTGTTTCGCCAGAGGTGAACCGGATAAAAAGTGTCTTACGCAAGCACAAGCTGGCCAGTGTTTGTGAAGAGGCGCAGTGCCCTAATCTAGGCGAGTGTTTTAGTGGCGGTACTGCCACGTTTATGATTATGGGTGAAATTTGTACCCGTCGCTGCCCGTTTTGTGATGTTGCTCATGGGCGACCATTAGCCCTTGACCCTAATGAGCCACGTGAATTGGCTGAAGCCTGCGCGGAGATGAATTTAAAATACGTGGTTGTGACTTCGGTTGATCGCGACGACTTGCGTGATGGTGGTGCGGATCATTTTGCCCAGTGCATTGCAGAAATGCGCAGCCGCAGCCCACATATGCATATTGAAGTTTTAGTCCCCGACTTTCGTGGCCGCATGGATGTGGCACTGGATATTTTAGCTGATGAGCCACCAGATGTGTTTAATCATAATCTTGAGTCGGTGCCGTCTCTGTACAAAAAGATTCGACCAGGCTCCGATTATCAGTGGTCATTAGACTTGTTGAAAAAATACAAGCAACGCTGCCCTGAGGTATTAACCAAGTCCGGCCTGATGCTTGGCCTTGGTGAAACCAAGCAGGAGGTTGTGCAGGTAATGCAGGATATGCGCGCGCACAATATTGATATGTTAACTTTGGGTCAGTATCTGCAGCCAAGCAGAAACCATTTGCCGGTTGATCGTTTTGTGCACCCGGATGAATTTGATGAGCTTGCGCAAATTGCAGAGCAGCTGGGTTTTGCTTCAGTGGCTTCAGGTCCTTTAGTACGCTCCAGTTATCATGCTGATAAACAAGTCGATATTTCAAAACTTAAAGGGCGCGGATAGCGCCTTTTTTATCGCCCGCTATAGGAGAACTTTACCATGCAGGTAATGGTTGATTTGTGTTTGATTCCGCTTGGTGTTGGTGTCTCTCTCTCACCATATATTGCTAGCTGTCAAAAAATCCTAGCTGCGACCGGGCTCAATTATCAAATGCATAGCTATGGTACGAATATCGAGGGAGACTGGGATGCAGTCATGGCGGCTGTAAAAGCTTGCCATGAGGCGGTTCATCAGCAAGGCGCACCTCGCATTACCTCGACGATTAAGCTAGGCACCCGGGTTGACCGTTCACAAAGTATGCAAGATAAGCTCGATAGCGTTGCTGAGCAATTAGCTGAGTAAAAACCAGTTATTGCTTGGCGTCAGCCGCTGACATGCTGGTCAATCCATATCACTCGCTGTTGCTCGACTTCTTTAAATAATTCGTTCTATACTGATACTCAAATAAATACTGCATAACACAGGGTTTGGTTTTGCCTATACCATCAGGGATTGGAGTTCACTGCAAGACGGGTGATGCTGCTGCGCCGTCACTCAGCGCGGTAGATTCGCAAACGGCTTTGCCGCAGCTGCGGCCTTTTCAATGCTTTGTTGGTGATGCAAGCTTTGCTGCTAAAGGTAATCTATGCCTTGTCGCTGATATAGATGTCTCGTTAGATCCTGCTACTGTTTATCAAGCAATCCTGAAAGCGATACCCGATTTATTTGACTCAGCTATCTGTTGTTGCCAATGGCTGCCTAATCAACAATTATGGGTAAGCTGTTATCAGCGCGGCAAGGCCATTCAATGCTGTGGTCATGGATTACTCGCCGCGTCTAAGCGGCGTTTATTACAAGATGCCAACACATCGTTAACCTTGAGAATGGGCGAAAGTCTATTAAGCAGTGATGTTGAGGGCAATAAAGTGCGCCTTCGTTTTAAACCGCTGCAGCTCTTTGCATCTGCAACACCATCTTGGTTAAACGCATGCCAGCCAGATGTTCAGCCGATAGACTGTGCCCGAGCCGGTGACGAGGGCGGCTATATGCTTGTGATCTGGCCAGATAATTGTGAATTAAGCCTGCTAAAACGCCCCAGCTTAGCGCATTTGGCTGATGCAGCTTATGCGGTGATTTACAGTCGACGCTTGAACGATGCAGTGGTTGAAATGCGTTATTTTGCGCCACAGTTTGCGGTGGCAGAGGATCAGGCTACTGGCTCTGCCGCAAGGGTTTTAGCATCATATTGGCGGCAGTCCGAGCTCACGATTCATCAAGTATCTGTAGCTGGCGGTCTGATCTTTACACGCTACTGCGCAACTGAGATAGAAGTGCTCGGTTACTGCCAAGCTTTATCGTCGATAGCTATGATGGAGTCAGCAGATGAATAGTCGACTGCAGCTGATAGATCTAAGCAGTGATTTTCGCCGCAGTCGAGATGCGTTTATAAGCCTGAGTAAAGGTTTCAGCGCCGAAGACTTAAACCTGCAAGCTGCTGACTTTACCAGCCCCGGCAAGTGGCATCTCGCGCATACCAGCTGGTTTTATGAAACTTTTGTGTTAGCNGAGTTCTACCCTGACTATCAAGTCTTTGATGCAGCATATGAGACGCTATTTAANTCNTATTACAATGCAGTGGGTCAACCTTATGCAAGGCCGCATCGCAGCTTACTCTCTCGACCTGGATTAGCAGAGGTGATCGATTATCGCCATTATATTGATCGGCATATATTACAGCTGCTACAGCAAAAAGAGCATCCACAATATGACGAAATTATAGCTCGTTGTCGCTTAGGTATTCAGCATGAAAAGCAGCATCAAGAATTATTTTTTACCGACCTAAAATTCTGCTTTGCCTTTAATCCACTTCTACCCAAAATGTTCGCAGAATCAAACGAGCAATGCAGTATATTGCCTAAAGCAGCTTGCAATAGCTGGCTGCACTTTGACGCTGCGGTTGTTGAGCTGGGTGTGGATGCGAGTGTTGAGCATTTTAGCTTTGATAATGAGTCGCCCAGGCATAAGCAATATATTGCAGCATTCAGTCTTGCCAACCAGCTGGTGACGAATCAGGCCTATATGGATTTTATTGCTGATGGCGGCTATCAGCGAGCAGAGTTGTGGCTGTCTGATGGTTGGGCTAAGGTGCAAGCAAGCAACTGGCAGCATCCGCTATATTGGCAGAGAGACTCAGCTTCTTCCGCATGGCAATACTATAGTTTATCGGGTTTGCAGCCACTCGTACCAGAGGCGCCAGTTTGTCATATCAGTGCATACGAGGCAGATGCTTTCGCGACATGGTCACAAGCTAGGCTACCCACTGAGTTTGAATGGGAGTATGCGGTGCAAAAAGCTGGCGATCAAATATCGCAACTTTATGATCAGCGCTGGCAGTGGACCTCAAGTGCCTATAGACCATACCCGGGTTTTGTCATTGCTGATGGGGCGCTTGGTGAATATAACGGTAAGTTTATGTGTAATCAGTGGGTGTTACGAGGGGGGTCCTGTGTGACGCCTGAAAACCATACACGCCCGAGTTATCGAAATTTTTTCTACCCTGAGGATAGGTGGCAGTTCACGGGTTTGCGATTGGCCAAATAAAAATAAAGGAAACATGATGCTAGATACATTGGATAGTCATTTAGTAGCCGAGGCATTAGTTGAGCAAGAAAACACCGAGCTGATTAATTTATCATCTTTGGGGCAGGCGATTAGTCGGCACGCGAATTTATACTTTTGGGATTGTCATTCGGCGACAAATGATGATGTCGCAGATATTCTATCCGGCCTTACGCAGCAACAGAAAACACTGAGCCCTAAGTTTTTTTATGATACCTATGGTTCGGAACTATTTGAAAAAATAACTGGGCTGCCTGAGTATTATCCCACGCGCACAGAGCGCAGTATTCTTATGCGAGAAGCCTCAGAGATTGCAGACTACTGTGGCGCTGGATGTGTGATGATTGAACCCGGTAGCGGCAGCAGCGAAAAAGTAAAATTGCTGCTCAATAGCGTGAAGCCAAAAGCGTATGTTGGCCTAGATATAGCCAGCGATTTCTTACATTACTCGGCAGAACAGCTAGCTATTCAGTTTCCTGATTTAGATGTGTATGCGATTTGCGCCGACTTTGCCAATATGCCAGCTATGCCAAATGATTTGCCCAGCGGTAAACGCGTGATATTTTACCCAGGCTCTACCATTGGCAATATGCAGCCTATGCAGGCCTTGACCTTTCTTTGTATGTTGAAAATGTGGCTGCAGGGCGATCAACGGGATAAAGATGCTCAGCAGGGCGGCCTTTTAATTGGTGTTGACCTGCATAAAGCAACAAGCATTCTTGAGCCTGCTTATGATGATGCGCAAGGCATTACAGCTGCTTTTAACGTTAATGCTCTAGCGAATATTAACCATATCGCTCAAGCCGATTTTCAGCTGGATAAGTTCAGCCATAGGGCTTTTTATAATCAACAACTACAGCGTATCGAGATGCATTTGCACAGTGAATGTCATCAAGTCGTTAATGTCGCAGGTCAAACCATTCACTTCAGCAAAGGTGAAACCATTCATACCGAAAACTCTTATAAATATAAGCTAGATGATTTTGCTGCTCTGGCAGCGCAGGCCGGCTTCGTATTAGAAAAGAGCTGGCTGGATGCGCAGCAATTATTTAGTGTTAACTACTTAAGGCTGGCTTAAGTTTATAGGTCATCCAGCAGGTCGAGTAAATCGTCGTCATCCAAATCTTCAAGGCTGTCCAAGCCTAACATGTCCATGGTTTGCTCAATAATAGCCAAACTTATTTCGTGCACGGTTGGATGATCAAAAATTAGCTTTAATTCAAATGGGCAGTCAAAATGTCTGCGAATTTTAGCCGCTAATTTTGTCGCGATAAGAGAGTGGCCGCCTAACAGGAAGAAATTGTCGTGAATGCCAACTTGTTCAATGCCTAGCAGTTCAGCAAAGAAGCCGGCAACGATAGTTTCGGTTTCGTTTTCGGGTGCAACATAGCGTGGCTGAGTGCTGATTAAATCTTCTGCCCTCGGTAACTGTTTACGATCAAGCTTGCCATTAGCACTTAAGGGAAAATGCTCAAGCGGAATGAAGCAGAACGGTAACATATACTCAGGTAGCTGTGTTTTAAGCTGCTGGCGAAGCTGCGAATCATCGAGTATCACAGCATCTGTATCGCTGGATGCTTCGGCAACATAATAGGCGACTAACTGATCTTCTTGATGGATCGTTTGCAGCACCACCACGGCTTGTTGAATGCCGTTAATATTAAGCAAATTACTTTCGATATCATTAAGCTCTATACGCAGGCCACGCAGCTTAATTTGGTTATCACTGCGGCCTAAGTACTCAATATTTTCATCGTGTAAGATGCGCGCAATATCGCCGGTTTTATAAAGCCTATCAAAATGCGCATCATCACCGGCAAGTTTAAACGGATTGCTAATAAAGCTTTGTTGATTAAGGCTATCTCGATTTAGATAACCTTCGGCAAGGCCAATGCCTGAAATATATAAGTCACCGATTGCCCCTTTTGGTAACAGCTGCTTCGCCTTATTCAGTATATAAAGTCGCGTATTGTCGATGGGTTTACCAATCGGAATGCTGTTATGCGTTTCGTTGACAATGCAAGGGTAGAAGCTGACGTCTATCGAGGCTTCAGTTGGACCGTAGAGATTATGCAGCTCTACATTTAATGTTGAAAGAAGGTCGCGCGCCTCTTGCTGCTGTAAAGCTTCACCGGAAGTAATCACGCGTTTTAAGCTTTTACACGCCGCTACATTATCCACTTGGTTAAAGGCGTTGAGCATCGAAGGTACAAAGTGAACCGTGGTAATGCCTTTATCGATAATAGTATCAGCGATATACGCTGGGTCTTTGTGCATCTCGGGTTTGGCAAAATAGAGTGAGGCGCCATACATCAGCGGCCAGAATAATTCCCACACACTGACATCAAAATTAAAGGGAGTTTTTTGCAGAATAATATCGTTTTGATCCAATGGATAAGCTTTTTGCATCCATTGCAAGCGATTAATAATGCCTTGCTGTGGCACCATCACGCCTTTTGGTTTACCCGTTGAGCCTGAGGTGTAAATGATATTCAGTAAAGCGCCTGTCTGGTGGGTGTCTGCTGGCTTGTTGATAACCGGCTTATCGACACTGAAAGATGTTAGTGCTCCTGATTGATCGAGCTCCGATAATTTAACTACAGGGCAAAGTGCAATGCTGCTTGGCTCAAGTGCCTGCTCGGTAATAATCAGCTTAACCTTTGCTTCTTCGAGAATAAAGTTAAGGCGATTGGTTGGTGTATCTGTTAGCAGGGGGGTATAACAGGCGCCTGTTTTCAATATCGCTAACAGTGCAACCGACAGCTCAACACTGCGTTCCATTTGAACCGCAATAACATCGCCTGCGCTTATCAATTGCGTCTGTAAATAATGCGCCAGCTGATTAGCAGCTTGATTCAATGCCGTATAACTTAATTGCTGATTATCATCGCTTACCGCGATAGCTTCTGGGCTCTGGCTAACAACGTCTTCAATAATATCATGAAGGTACTGATAGCGTGGGTAATCGAAATCGGTAGCATTAAAGCCCGTCTCACCGATTAATGCTTGGCGTTCATGCTGAGTAATAAAGTCTAAGCTTTGCACTTTATCGCTACTCGCGGCGTGAACAATGGCTAGCGTCAAGGCTTTAAAGTGCCTGGATAATTGGCTAATAGTATTAGAAAAAAACAAGTCTTGGTTGTATTCAAGCTGTGCCGTAATCGCCGTTGAGTTGTTATTTGCATAACAGCTGAGATGCAAGTCATATTTAGCCACCTGCCAATGGTTATCCAGCATCTTGGCCTGCTGACCAAATAGCTGTTCAATACTTGCGCCCAGTTCATATTCTTCTAATGAAAAACTTGCCTGTAATAGTGGGGTATAACTTAAGCTGCGCTCAATATTGCAATGCTCAAGGATTCTATCAAAGGCTACGGATTGATTATTAAGTGCGTTGGCGGTATCCGTTTGGCTTTGCTGTAAAAACTCAGCAACGCTCAGTTCTGCATTAAATTGACGGCGTAATACTACATTATTGACATATAGCCCGATGCTTTGCTGAAGGCTTTGATGATTTAAACCTGGGTATGCATCGCTCATCGAAGCCGATGGCTCTCGACCAAGCACAGGAAAGCCAATACAGATATCTGCTTGATTACAATAATGAGACAAGAGCAGTTGATAACTGGCGGCTAGAAAACTGAATAAGCTGATATTCTGCCCTTGGCAAAAGCTGCGAATCTCTGCACTGTCATGTTCTTCAAAGCTGAAGGTATGACGTGCGCCCTTGCCACTAAAAATAGCCGGCCGTGGTTTGTCGAGTGGCAAATTTAAACTGCTGCTAGCGTCTGATAAATAGAGCTGCCAATAGTTTAGCTCTTGCATGCATTGTTGCTGATATTGCTCTGATGCCTGCCATTGCGCAAACTGCAAGTAACTGCTATCTACCCAGTTTTCAGCATTAGGCGAGGCAATGCTGTGCTTATCAGCGCTAAAATACAGCTCGGCCAATTCAGCCAGTAAAAGCTGAACAGACCAGCCATCGGCGATGATATGGTGAATGTTTAAACCTAATATATCAATTGTGCCATCATGCGTTTGCCAAAGCTGTACTTTAAATAATGGCGCCTGGCTTAAATCAAAACTTTGTTGACTGAAAGCTGCAATCGATTGATTCAGTTCTGACAGATTGCTGTAAGCTTGTATATCGGCTGTGCTTACCAGCGCTGTTTTTTCGTGCCTTTGGTAGCATAAGCTGGCTTGACCGGCTTGATCGATAAAATGACATTGCAGAAGCGCATGCTTGCCTAATAGTGTGGTTAAGGCGCTATTAAGTTTTGTCAGGTCTATGCTATCTGTAAACTGCAGTAGCAAGGGCATATTATAGTTATAGCTGTCTTTATTCAGCTCTTGCAAAAACCATAGGCGCTGTTGGTTGATGGACGCTGGATGCTCACTGTTTTCGCTTAATGTGATGGTGGCGCCGCTGCCAATATTATTGCTATTGCTGTCGATATGACCCGCTGATTTATCTTCTGAATTTGCTAATTGGTCAATGAAGCTGGCTAAATCTCTTAAGCTTGCCTGGCTGATAATGTCTTTTAAACGCGGTGTTTTACTCGCGCCTAACTGCGCTTCAATCGCAGCAGCTAATTTCACCGCAANTAATGAGCTACCACCGAGCTCAAAGAAATTATCATCAATACTGCTAACATTGAGCTTACAACGCGTCTGCCATATATCCAGTAACAGAGCTTCAGTTTGAGTTAATTGCGTGAGATCAATATTGGCCGCTTGGTTTTGTTTTTCGGGCTTGGGTAATAGAGCTTTGTTGATTTTACCATTTGCATTAAGCGGTAGGTTTTCTAGCAGCAAATAATGCTGCGGCAGCATATAGTGCGGCAGCTTTTCAGTCAGCGCTGTTCTAATAGCGCGAACAATCTCTTGCTCGTCTCCCTTAATTGTCGGCACTATGTAAGCAATGAGTTGTTTTTCAGCATGATCAGCGTTTTCGGCATCTACGATGACCGTGGCTTGTTTAACGGCGTCAAGACTGAGTAGCTGCTGTAAAATTTCCCCTAACTGAATCCGAAAACCGCGAATTTTTATTTGATCATCGATGCGCCCGGCGAAATAAATGCTGCCTAGGCTGTCGGTAAAGGCATAATCCCCGGTGCGGTAAAATTGTTGGTGCGCCGAGATATTGTCGGGTAAAAGCTTTTGCGTAAACTTATCCTGGTTAAGCTGATCTATACTTTGCTTATAGCGCATATCAGCCGATGCTGCTGTCAGATAGCCCGGTGATACCGCAGGGCCGCCGAGGACGATTTCACCGAGTGCGCCAGGGATTTGAAGATTGTTGTAGGCATCGATAATCCATGCTGAAGTATTGCCCGTGGCGGTGCCAATAGCTGTTAGCGCATTTTTGTGAAAACTGTTAATCGTTAGCGGCTGGCAGGTGCTGATCGAGCCGTTCTCGGTTGGACCATATAAATGTTGTAAGTGCTTCGGTTTGCCTTGCTGAATGCAAATCTCGATGCTGCTGTTATCACAGGCTTCACCGCCAAACATCAAGGTAGTAAAGCGCGAGAATATATTGCCTTTGTAAGCCAGTAATACATTAAACAGCGCGGTTGTCAGAAAGGCGTGATCAATCTTGTAACGCTGAAAAATTTGATCAAGTAGCTGTGGTGAAGCAAAGCTAAGTTTGTCGACCGCAACCAGACACGCTGCGTTTAATAAGCTCTGCCAGATTTCAATATTGGTTGCATCAAATGAAATATTAGACGCGAAAAGGCAACGCTCAGCGGCTTGCATGCTGAAAAATTTGTTATGGTGTGTCAGGCGAGCAACAGCTTGTTGCGTGACCGGAACGGCTTTTGGTTTGCCTGTTGAGCCGGAGGTGAAAAAGATAAAATTAATGCACTCCGGATGCGTGGCAAGGCAATGCAGTGGCTGAGCGTTTTCTACGCTTTGCTGTTGTTCGTGGATGGCCTCGATACTGATTACTTTTCTATGTTGAAAAATCGCTGTATCTGCCTCATAGCAAAATATAGCGCTAACATCTGCGCTATCTAGCATAAAGTTGATCCGATCTTCAGGAAATTGTCGATCAATAGGCACTATGCATAAGCCGCACGCTAAACCCGCTAATAATAAACTTAGGTAATGTTCATCACGTTCTACAAATAAAGCAATACGCTCACCTTGCTGTAAGTTTAGCCTTAACATACTTTGCTGTGCGCTAGCGCTTAAGCTGAGCAAGGCCTGATAGCTAAAGACTTTGTCCTCGAATACGGTTGGATTGTCGTCATGGGATAAACTTTGCTGCACGGAGGCAGGGATGATTAGGGCCACATGTTCAGGGTTTTTTTGCGCCACTTGGATAAACTGTGCGGCAAGATTGTCAGCATCGAAGCGAGCGGCTGTGGCATTGCTTTGTTTGATGATGGCCAGCTCGTCGTCACTTAAAAGCCTGAAGCTGAGTGGCTCAAAGGCATCATCAGATAAAGATGCTTGCAATAGCTGAAGATAGAGCTTGGCCAGGCGCTGAATATTCTCAGGGCTTATTAACTCGCTGCGGTAACGCCAGTTTAGCTGCAAGCTTTCAGCTTTTTGGTGTAAGCCGGTTAGCACTAAGTCATGTGTATGGCCTTGTTGCTCGGCCAGTAACAGTCTGTGATATAGCTCACCGCTTAGTGCTTCATCGTCAACGCGATTAAATGAGAAGGCAATATTGCTATTGATTTCAAATGCGTCGCTGAGCCATTCACTTGGCAGATCTTGAAGGCTGTATAAGGCATCGCTGGCTTGTTTGGTCTGTGACAGAATGTCAGAGAAATACTTGAGCTTGCTAAAATCGAAGGCGAGCGGTAAAGGGTTGGTGAAATGACCCGCTGCCTGCAAGCTTTTGCCGTGTCGGTTTGCCAGTGGTGTGGTGATAACAAACTGTTTGCCTTGATTAAGCCTGGCGCATAAACAGGCAAAAATAGCTTGGCACCAATGATAAACCGTATATCCATGCTGGCTTGCTTGGCTTTCAAGTTGATTCAGCAAGTTCCGATCTAAGTTGAGTGTATGTTCAGCCGCTTTGTTTGAGCGCTGATGATCTCCAAATTGCTTATCGGGAGATTGCAGCCGTGTTGAAAAACCTGTGAAGTTCACGTTGCTGAAGTTTTGGCTAAACGTGTCTCTGATTTGCTCGCTCAAACAGGCAATGCCTTGCTCAACACGGGTAAATTGCGTTTGATTGATGTGGGCGAAGTCTGCTGCTTGAGAGACCTTGGATTGGCCTTGATAATTAGGGTTGTGGATTAGATGCTGCAGGTCGCTTAATACATTATGTAAGCCGATAAAGTCACATACGATATGATGGGCGCAGATCGCTAGGTACCGCTGTTCTGCTTGATGAATAATTGCCAGACGAACGAGCACATCATGTTCTAAATGAAACGCTGTCTGAGACCAATCTCTTGCATATGTGGTGATATTTTCTTGTGGCTTGAGGGTGATATGGCTTAACGCTATCTCTCTATCGGCTTTGAAACACTGCGCTATGTGCAGGGCATGCTGTATATGCGACTGCTGATAATTTTGCGTAATATTAGCGTCGCCAAAACTGTGAGTTTTAAAGCTAGCGCTTAGTACCGGATGCATTCGTAGTAGTTGTTTCGCGGCCTGCTCAATCTGCAGCTGAGAAATATCTTGCTTAATTTCAGCCAGCGCTAAGAGGTTAAAGTTATAACTATCAGGTTCTTCGTTTTGCGCACTGAACATTGCAGCCTGGCTTATACTAACAGGGAAAGTCTGTTCTGGTAAGTTTATGCCTGTGGCCGCTAAAGTTTGTGGTGTGTCAGCTGAAGCATGGTTCAATACGGCCTGAAGAACGACTTGACTAAGCTGGTCAATATTCTCACTGTCAATAAATAACTGGTGGTCTAATTGGCAATCAAGCTGGCGCTCAAGGGCTGCAGAGAGCTGGATGATATCGATAGAATCTAAGCCACTGGCCTGCAGGCTTTCATGTATAGAGATGGCGTCTGTATCTACCGATAGTCGTAAAGCAATAAATTGTTGGATAAAGCGATTAAGTATTTTATGGGCATTGATCGGGTTTGCGAAAAGCTGACTGGGCTCTGGTAATGCGATCGCGGTTTTGTCTGAGTCGGCAGTGGGCGCTTTTATATGCCAGTCATCGATAAGGCGTAGCTGTTTGTTCAGGTAAAGCTCTTTACATTTGAAACGCTGTATTTTGCCGCTCGAGGTTTTCGCGATGCTGGCAAAACGAATAAAAGCTATATGAGCAACTTCAACACCGTGTTCGCGCGCTATAGCCTTGCGAATTATGCTAGCGGCATTTACTGCATCAAAGTTTTTGCGCTGTTGCCTTGCCACTTCTTGCACTACTACCAGCTTTTCGTCATTAGCCTCAGTAATAGAAAATGCAGCGGCAGCATCCACTTGAAAACTTTCACTGGCGTGTGATGCGGTGTATTCGATATCTTGTGGGTATAAATTTCGACCGCGTATAACTAACATATCTTTGCTGCGGCCGGTGATATAAAGTTCGCCGTTTACGAGCGCGCCGCGATCTCCGGTGCGTAAAAAAGGGCCTTCCTCGCCATCATCACCTACTGCATAAGCAGCAAAGGTTGCTGCGTTAAGCTCAGGTTTTTGCCAGTAACCTTGAGCGATATGCTCGCCCTTGAGCCAAATCTCACCGACCTGTCCGTCAGCGACAATCTTGCCTTGTTCGACAATGCGTAATATTTGTTCGCTACAGGAGCTGCCGGAGCTGTTAAGGCTGGTGGTTGATACTGAGCGGCTGCTACTTTGCTTTAGTTGATCTTGGCTTAGCGACAAGGTGTTGACGTCAATGGATGCTATCGGGTTTTGCCGTCTCGTTGTTGCTAGCAGTGTGCATTCCGCCATGCCGTAAGATGGCCCCATCGCGGCTTCTGAGAAGCCATAATCGGCAAAGCGTTGAATGAAGCCTTGAACTGTATCGGGTCGAATCGGTTCGGCGCCATTCAAAGCAAAGCACCAGTTTGACAAATTGATACCCTCAAGCTGCGCATCACTGATTTGGTCGATGCAGAGTTGATAGCCAAAGTTAGGTGAGGCGGAGGCAACATGGGACGTTTTGCCAGCCTCGTTGAGCAGCTGCAGCCAACGCACTGGCTTTTGTAAAAAGGCAGCGGGCGGCATTAGCCAAGAACCTGCACCCCAGTACATTGGCATCATCACTGCACCGATTAAGCCCATATCATGAAACAGTGGCAGCCAAGATATGCAGCGCGTGTCGTTAGGCAGGGCAAAATTATGCTCGGCCATACGAATATTGCTGATCAGATTGTGGTGGCTCACCATAACCCCTTTGGGGGTGCCGGTTGAACCGGAGGTATATTGCAAAAACGCGATATGCTCTGGCTGGATTAATCCAAGATCAATAGTTGTCTCGGAGACATGCTGCAACCCTTCTAGGCTGACAGTGTCGGTGTTAAGCCATGGTAGTGTTTCAAGCTCGGGTCTGCTGACATATATTTGTGCCAGCGCCTGTGCAGATTGCGCTTGTATACCGTCGGCTGAGAGAATAATGCTCGGCGCACAGTCATCAAATAAGGCAGTGATACGATCTAAATTTTGGTTTTTGCGCGGCGGGTAGGCCGGCACCGCAGTGACGCCAGCCATAAAGCAGGCAAATAAACTTTCTAAAAAGCCGATGCCTGACTGGTAAAATAAAATAGCACGCTCGCCGCGCTGGTTTTCTATGGTTTTAGCAATGCTGTAGACACGTTGATAAAATTGCAAAAAAGTGCGGCTTTGGTAGCTTTCACTGACTTCGCCTTGCGGGTAAAAACGCAGCATTTCATGCGAAGGGCTGTGCTGTGCCCAATAATATAAAACATCAATCAGATGTTTTGCGGCGTGTGGAGATGTATTCGGGTTGACAGCGTCTGAGCTTGACATATGGTCGCGTTGTAAGGCTTGTTATTGTTTCAATCTTGCGGTTGATTTTTAATACGCAGGCTATGTTAAAGTAGCAGCTTAAAGCTTTTAACTATCGGCTGCAACGGCACCATCACCCCCTCGGTTGAATAAAAAGCCGTGTCGTCGATTTATTAAATGATCAGAACGATATTCGCATCTTGCCGAGCCAATCATTGGGCAAATCATACACTACAAGGAGCTAGCGACGTTGACTCGTCTGTTTTCAGCATTATTGAATCGCGTCGTTGCATTAGATGCTAAATGGCCGCTTATATTGGCTGTGATCATGGTATTACCAAGCCTGGCTGCCGGTTTGTTTGCTGATGATTATAGTCATGCGGTGATTCTGCAGGATCTGGCGCCTGAAACCATTCTTCAGCCAGATACGCCCACGGTGGCAAATCTATTTACTTTTGTCACCGAAGACGCAGCGAGACGGCAACAGCTAATGGCACAATCGGTACTGCCATGGTGGACTGTAGAAACGTTTCATATGGTGTTCTGGCGTCCATTGGCTGAGCTAACACATTGGCTTGATTATCGCTGGCTTAAGCAGCCCTGGCTGATGCATCTGCATTCATTATTCTGGTTTGCCTTATTGCTGTGGGGCCTTAAGCAGTGGTTTAAGACTATTTTGCCACCGCAACTGCTGGCATTTAGTTTACTGTTTTTTGCCTTAGATACGACGCATGGATTTAGTTTAGCGTGGTTGGCAAATCGCAACGCTATCATGGCAACGGCGTTTAGCTTGTTGGCCGCCAATCAATTCATTAGCCTGTCACAAGGCGCGATGTTATGTGCAAAACGCACCGCGCTATTCGTGATTTTTTTGCTGGCCGCATTTATGTCTGGAGAGTTGGGTATCTGCAGTGGCGTGCTATTGTTGGCAAGCATTATCGCTATTCCGTCTGAAGCACGCTCGGTGAGGCCTATGGCTGTTCTAATGTTTATAGCGTTGCTGGTGTTTATCGCCTGGCTTTGGCTATATCAAGGCTCAGATTTCGGCGCACGTGGTAATCTTGCATACTATGCAGACCCTGTGTCCGAGTTGCGCTTTTATCTGTCACAACTGCCTGAGCGATTCGCGATGGCGGTTTCGATCTTGCTGAACCCTCTGCCTTTGTATCATATTCCCGCCTTGCAATCGCTCAACGTATTGCTGGGTGCCTTGCTATTATTTGCCAGTGTGCTGTATGTGGCAGTGTTTAGGCAGCGACACAATATTGCTGCACTAAGTATTATGCTGTTGGCTATTTTTCCGGTGCTGAGTGCAGAAATACAGGAGCGTAATCTACTGTTTGCCAGTATCGGCAGTTCGATATTGCTGGCTGATTGTTGCTATCGCATCTTACAAACATTAGCCCATGCTAGGGAGCAGCATTTAAATCTAAGCACCCGTCTGGTGTTAACCCCATTAGCGCTGTTGCTTCTGGCTGGGCATTTAATGGTGTCGGCGATGGTGTTAATACCGATGTCGTATGCACCTAAATTGTTAGCTAGTCCTGCTGAGTCCGCAGTTCGACAACTGCCACAGCAACAATATATCGTGACTTTAGGCATGCCAGTATTTATTGCTGCATATCTCAGTCCAATATCACTTTATCAACAGCAAGCGATTCCTAAATTATTATTAAATATATCTTCTCGGTCTCAGCTAGATCTTCAGCGTTTATCATCGGAGACAGTTTGGCGATACCAGCTTAGTCATGCTGATGGCATTTTTGATGCAGACGACGTACTGATGCGCAATGAAGCGCGCCAGCCGTTTCGCATAGGCCAGACTGTTACTGTCGCAGAGCATATTGCTATAACCATTAAAGCATTGAATGCAGCAGGTCGAGTCAGTCAAATCTGGCTGGATGCCCCGCAGCCGTTGAACTTTTACCGATGGCATTCAGAGCGTTTTAGCAAGATTGACGCAAACTGATTCTTCACACCGTGTACGCTTCAAGCTAAAATTAGACAATTCATTAAATTACAAAATACGAGAGCACTATGGGTCGAGCCTACCAAAACCGTAAAGAGTCGATGGCCAAAACCTCTGATATGAAAGCAAAGGTTTATAGCAAATATGGTCGCGAAATATATGTTTGCGCTAAATCTGGCGGAGCTGACCCAGATGGTAATTTAGCCCTACGTGCGCTCATGGATCGGGCCAAAAAAGACCAGGTACCTAGCCATGTGATTGAAAAGGCCATTGATAAAGCCACAGGCGCAGGAGGAGAAGATTTTGATCCTGCTCGTTATGAAGGTTTTGGGCCGGGTGGCGCTATGGTGATTATCGAATGTCTAACGGATAATTCAAACCGTACCTTTGGCGATGTGCGTCAATGCTTTACCAAAACTAAGTCAAAAATTGGTACTCAGGGTACTTGCGCGCATTCTTTTGACCATGCGGCGATCTTTGTGTTTAAAGGTGATGACGATGAGGCGATCCTAGAGGCGCTGATGATGGCTGATGTGGATGTGACGGATATCGAAAACGAAGACGGTAAAATCACGGTGTTTGCACCGCATACCGAATACGCTAAAGCACGTCATGCCTTAACTGATGAGGCGGGTATAAGTGAATTTGAAGTTGATGAAATTCAATTTGTGCCGCACGCTTCGCATCCGATTACGGGCGATGATGTTGAGATGTTTGAGAAATTCTTAGACATGCTGAATTTTCTAGATGATGTGCAGCGTGTCTATCATAATGCTGAATACTAGCAGTCATCTTAGCAAAGCCGAGCAAAAGCTCGGTTTTTTTATTCAGTGAATATCGAACTACTATCACTGTATGCGAATTCTAATTGTTAAGCTAAGCTCGATGGGCGATCTGGTGCAGGCGCTGCCAGCTATTAGCGATATTGCGCAGCACTATCCGAACGCTATTATCGACTGGGTTGTTGATGAGGGCTTTGCTGAAGTGCCGGCATGGCATTTTGCGATCAATCAGGTGATTCCCACTGCGCATCGGCGTTGGAAAAGGCGTATCTGGCAGAGTCTGGTTTCGGGCGATATTAGGCAAACTCTGAAGCAAATCAGGCGGCAGCAGTATGACGTTGTTTTAGATTTACAAGGTAATCTCAAGTCGGCATTGGTTACCCGCATAGCGAAAGGTAAGCGGATCGGCGCAGATAAGGCTTCGGTGCGCGAAAAGCCGGCTTACTTAGCCTATGATGTAGCCATATCAGCACCGCGCAATCAGCTGGCAATTGAACGGCTGCGACATTTATGTGCAGATGCATTTGGCTATACAGTTACTGGCGATATCAATTTTGGCCTCACTGCATTGCACGCTGATGCACTCAGCATAGCTTTGCCGGATAAGCCTTTTTTAGTCTTTGTGACGAATGCTAGCTGGGCGACAAAGTGCTTACCTGAGCAGCATTGGCGTTTACTATTGGCGCAGGCCAACGAGCAGGGTTATCAAGTCTTGATGCCTTGGGGTAGTCAGTCAGAACAGCAGCGCTGCCTAAGATTAGCGGCCGGGCTTGATTATGCAACGGTATTGCCTCGCTTATCACTGTCAGCTCTTGCCGTATTGTTGCAGCACAGTGAGGGGGCTATCTGCAATGATACCGGCTTGGCACATATTGCCGCGGCTTTGGCGAAGCCAACTGTAACCGTTTATGGCCCCACAGACCCTGCATTGATTGCTGCCACAGGACCGCATGCGATGCAGATGACCTCAGCTGAGCTGATCGATTGTCAGCCATGTTACCGACGCAGCTGCGCTAAAAATAATGCGCAATCGCAGCCGCTGTGTTTAGCTGAATTAAAAGTAGAAACTATTTGGCAGCAATTTATCGCGCAGCTTTAATGGATAATGGCAAGGGATTGAGCATGGGACGTCTTTCAACGCTGTGGCAGCGCGTTATATTACTGAGTATCAGCTTTTGTTTGCTCAGCTGCGCGAGTTCATCAGTATTCTTACCCTACCCAGTGCAGGCGCAAAAGTTTCGTCAAGCCATCGTTAGCGGTTCCTCTGATAAGCTTGCGAATGACCTGCAAGCCAAACTTCGTTCGGCAGATGGTTTGCTGTATGCACAAGAATTAATGCGTATCGCGCAATTAAATCAAGATGTGAGTACCAGTCAGGCCGCGGCAGATGTTGCCAAAGGGTTTTATCGACAACTTGATGATCGCGCCATCATATCTGCCAGTGACATATCAGCTAAAGGGGTGGCGGTGATCAGTAATGATAATGCCATACCTTACACAGGCGATGCTTACGAGCGAATTTTGTTAAATTTATTTCAAGCGTTTAATTATTTGTCGACCGCAAAATTAGAGGCGGCATCCGTTGAATTACGCCAAGCGGCTATCGAACAACGTCGGCTAGAAAATCAAAATGCAAAAAATAGTCAGACGATTGCCAAAGAGTCGCGTAAGCAGCAATTAAATGATCAAACCTGGTCTGGTTCACCAGAGTTTGCTGCGATGCAAAACGCCACCAGCGGCGTTGGCAGTTCCTTGTTAAATGCCTATGTGTACTTTGTTAGCGCGATTCTTTGGGAAGCTCAGCGTGACTGGAATGCGGCATTAGTCGACTACAAAAAAGCGGCTGCGCTGGCACCAAATAACCGTTATATAAGAGCTGGCATTCAACGCGCTGATGCCGGCTTAGTGAGCGCTAAGGCACATTTATTTATTGTTTATGAGCAGGGCTTTGTGGCGAATAAACAAAGCTTTAATTTATCACTGCCGAGCTTTGAATACGATACGTATTTTTCTGTTTCAGTGCCTTATTATCGAGCTCGACGCACCATCAATCGACCAAGTTTACAGATTCAGGTTGATGCGCAGCCAGCAGTGAATGCGTCTATGCTAAGCGATATTTCAAAGCTAGCGATCAAGTCGTTAGAAGAGGACATGCCTGGTATTGTATTGCGACAATTCTTAAGAGCAAAATCAAAATTTGAAATGCAGCAAAAAATACAAAAGCAGAATGAGTTAGGTGGATTCCTAGCCTCAATCTATAATATAGTTTCGGAACAGGCTGATCTGCGCAGCTGGCTTACCTTGCCAGACAATGTGCAAAATTACTACCAGCCGCTTGAACTTGGTAAACACTCAGTGGTGCTCACACGCGCTAATCTTAGTCAAACCTTGCAGTTTAATGCCGAGCCTGGTCGATCGTATCTAATTCGGGTCGTCGATACAGGCTCTCAATTTGTGGTTAATCAATACAGTCTATAAGAGGGAAATTATGCGGTTGAAATTATGCGCTATGCTATCTGTGTTCAGTTTATTACTGGCTTGCGGGAGTAATGAAGAAAAGCCATATGTCGAATATGAAAACTCCAGTATGAGTCGATATATCAAAGTAGGTGAGCCTAGAACAAGGCGTAAGTATGACATGCTGCAGTTCTCGGTAGACTTAACCAATAAAACCAAAGATGTGGTGAAATTCCAATACAAGTTTAAGTTTTTTGATGCCGACAAATTTGAAGTCGCAAAAGATGGTCGCCCATGGACACCAGTTACCTTAAGCCCGAAAGAGACTACCGCCATTCAAGTAACGGCGCCAAACAGCTCCGTGTTAGGCACGAAAATTTATATTAAGGAATAGGGAGAGAATTAATGATCAAGCCACTATACCTCGTCACACTGTCGATATGTTGTTTGCTTTTGCAATCTTGTTCGAGTGTGTCAACGCAATATGGTGATGCGCAGGGCGTTGAAACCGTCAATACTGACTTTGGCTCAACCGATTTACAAACTATCGCTGCGAAAATGGTTGATGACTTACTCATGTTTCCGCCGATGGTGCAGATAACAGCGTCTAAGCGACCTATTTTATTTGTTGACCGCGTGAAGAATAAAACCAGTGAGCAAATTGATATGGAGAGTATTACCGATACTATCCAGTCTAAGCTGCTTAACTCCGGCAAGTATCGATTTGTTGATATGACGGTTGCCAATCAGGTAAAAGCGCAAATGAATTTTCAAAATTCCTCTGGCATGGTTAATCCCGATATGGCTGCCCGCTTCGGTCAGCAGCTAGGTGCCGAATATATGCTATATGGCAATATGTCTTCGATTGTAAAAAGAGAGGGCGTGACTACCGATGTGTATTATAAGTTCACACTTAAACTGCTACACCTTGAGACCGGCTTGCTAGAGTGGTCTGCCGAAAAAGAGATTCGAAAAACCAAAGATAAACGCTGGTTTGGTGCTTGAACAGCTGATGTTTAGGCGCTGACGTTTAATCGCTGATGTTAGGTTGCTGAGCTTAAGTTTACGGTAATTAAAGCTCAGCGCGCTGTTGGCGAATACGATCAATGGGTTGCATAAGATATTTCACTAAGATCATGGCCAATATGGTACTTAATAATAACGTTATTAGACCTCGATATTGCCATAGCTCGGTTTGTATAAACGGTCTTATCATAAAAATGATCATTACATGCGATATATAGATCGGGTATGATAATTCACCGATAAATCGATCAAATCTATTGGATTTCTCCGCGTTAAAAAATGTCGGCAACAGTGCTGCAAAAGAGATATAAATCACCCAGCTGATCCACTCACTGGGTTGAGCAATAATATTTTTTAACCCCAAAATTAATAGGCAGAAGATTACAATTGACAGCCTAGATATCAGAGTAGATGAGATTATCCAGCCTTGTTGGTAAGCTCGAAAGCTTAATACGCCAAGTAAGAAAAAGCATAATTCACTCGGAAAAAAACGGTAGCTAAAGGGGTCATCATAATAGCCTTTATAAAATAAGCTGAAACGAATTAACAGACTGAGCGTGAGTAGGCTCAGAATCACAACCAATCGTCGCCGTACAACAAATGGTGCGATAGCATAAAAACAAAACTCTAAACAGATTGACCAAGCCTGAGGAACAAATAAAAAGTGTAAAACACCCGGCTGATTGCTGTGAAATGCGGGGGCAAAATAAAACTGCTGAGTCTCAGGATCAAGCCCGGTGAACATAAAAATATCCTGACCAATAATAAAAATATTGCTGAGCATGAATAATATAAAATTTCGGCCATCAAGCTGCTGCCAAGCAGCAGTAAATTCAGGGATGATATTAAGGTTTACTACCAAGGCATAGAGTAGCGCTGAAATGCCAGCAATTAACCAGTAGCAAGGGAAAATTTTCAGCAGTCGATTACTGAAAAATACCCAAAACTGCTGTTGATATTTTTGCGCCAAAATCATCGCAATGTAAAAGCCTGAGATAATAAAAAACAGCTCAACTGCTATTTTTCCACCTACAAACTCAAAGCCTAGAATCGCGTGGCTATGATAAACAACAACCGACGCGGCGAGTAAAAATCTAATTTTTCCCATAGAATCTAGCAACAACGCTCATGATGATAGGCATCAGGATGATTTATTTTTTTTAAACTTGGCTTTTCGTGCAGCTTTTTGCTGTTCTTTTTTAGCACGTTGCTTAGCTAGTTGTTCAGCAACTTGCGCTTCTTCCGCCATTGCCATGGCTGGTGTTTCCCAGCTGAATTTGCCAATCAGGCCATCACGTAATTCGGTGAGCAACAAGTTACACACTTTTTCTAAATCTACTCTGCCGCCTTTCGTGATGCAACCGCGCTGCATGGCAATAGCCTGCAAACAGTCAATCTCTGTGGGCGGTAAATCTGCCAATTGGTAACGCTGCTGCAGCTGCGCAGGGTGATGTGTAAGTAGGTAGTCACAGGCAAAAAAAGCAATATCATCACTGCTGATCGCGGTGTTTTTGATTGCACCGGTGGCGGCTAAACGATAAGCACTGGCTTGGTTGTCAAACTTTGGCCATAAAATGCCGGGCGTGTCCCAGAGCATAATGCCGTTGCGTAAATTGATTTTTTGCATACCTTTGGTAACGGCTGGTTCGTTGCCAGTTTTTGCGATCTGTCGGCCAGCTAAAGTGTTGATGATGGTTGATTTACCGACATTTGGAATACCCATGATAAGGCAGTCCAATACCCCAGCTTGACTAAATTTTTCAGGTGCGAGCTGCCGACAAATCTCAGGCAGAGTGTGAATAGATTGTGCTTGTTGCTGGCTGATAGCTATCGCCTTCACATCGGCCTGCTGTGCAAAGTGATCAAGCCATAAGGCCGTTTGTTCTGGGTCTGCTAAGTCACACTTATTGAGAAGCTTAATCGATGGTGTGCGGCCGCCTTTTACTTGACTGTCAGCATGCTTCTGACAGAGCTTACGAATAACTGGGTTCTCACTACTGTAAGGAATCCGAGCATCCAGTACCTCAATGATGATATCAATATTTGGCAGCGCCTGTTTAATCTCCTGAGTAGCTTTNTGCATATGGCCAGGAAACCAATTAATACTCATAGGCTTGGCTCCAACGTTTTTAAGCAGGCACGCACAAAGTGCTGTTTCGACATTTTATGGAATGAACTCCAGGCTACGCTGTCCTCTCGGCCCAGTAGCTGTCGAGTGATTGCTCGGATCGACTGTCCTTGAGAATGCAGATGGACCACCTGCTGTTGAAATTCGCTTAAAAAGTCACGCTTTTTGATCAGCAATTCTTTACCGTTTTTAAGATGCCCTCGGTGTGCACAAAATAATTCATCGAAGTCTAAGGCAATGGCTTTATTGAGGCTTTCGATGTGTTGGCCAATATTTTCTTCTTCATGCGCATAACGTGTTTGACTGGCTACATAAAGATCACCTGAAAACAGCCAGCCGCGATTTGGCTCGTGCAAACAGACTAAGTCATCGGTATGCCCTGGCATATGCAGTGGCGTTAATGCTATACCATCATGCAGTGTTAAGCTGTCTGGAAATGTTGCCATGGCATCAAGTGGTGTGAAGCTGATTTGCCCGAACAGATAGCGACTAATCAGATTGATGTCATAGCCTTGGCTGAGGCGACCATGACTATTAATATGTGCGCGAATGGTAGCATTGAAACAGTCATGAATATGGCCGCAATTACCGCTGTGATCCTCATGGTAATGTGTCAGTAGCGCTTGTTGAATGCCGCGCTCTGATAAAAAGCGCTGCACCAGTTTCCATTCACGGCTGGGGCCGGTGTCGATAATGGTATCGCCTAGTCGATAAATGATGCAGCTAGTGTTTATTCGGTAGTTACCACGAGGCCCGGTTCGGCCGACACGTATGCCCTCAACCCAAGGGTGATCAATATGATGTATCAAAGCCATGAAGTTTTTGTCGCCGAAAAAGTTTAGTTTATGCGATAAACTTTAACGCGGCAATCAAGTCGCTGGCGATTAGCTTTTGACAGCCCTGCTGCTGCCAATACGAGGCGCTCATGCCGTGTATCAGCATGGCTTGAATGGCAGCCTGTTTGATATCTTTGCTGCTTGCAATTTTGGCGGCTAAAATGCCGGTTAGTACATCACCCGAGCCAGCCGTAGCCAGCATCGGATTAGCAATTGGGCTAATACTCCATTCGCCATTTGGCTCGCATAAGATGGAGTAGGCGCCTTTCAAGATCATAAAACATTTATATTGCTGGCAAAATTTTCTTAGTTTACTCAGTTTCTCGTGCTCATTCTGAAAATCGCCGACCAGCCTGACAAACTCTTTGGGGTGCGGCGTCAGAATACAGTGCTCACCTAACATGGCTTTACAATCCTTGTATTTTGCCAATAATGTGATCGCGTCTGCATCAATGACTACAGGCTGCTGACTCATTGCTGCATGCTGAAGGCAGCTCTCCAATTTGTTCTGTGCCCGATCTGTAGTCCCTAGTCCAGGCCCAATAGCAACCACGCTGTAGGGTGCAAGATTCAAATCGGATGGCGTATCACTACATAACATGGCTTCCGGAAATTGTGCGATTAAGGCCTGTTGAACTTTACTATCGCTACAACATGTGACTAGGCCTGCGCCCGAGCGAAGTGCTGCGCCGCTTGCTAATATTGCCGCGCCCGGCATTGTTGCTGAGCCTGCGACCAGAAGCACATGGCCGAATAAACCTTTATGGCTGAATAATTTCCGCTGTTCTGGCAGGAAGTCTTCAAGCTGCAGCAAGTTGGCCAGCCTTTCAGGCGCATCTGCGGTGCTTAAAAACTCAGGCGCTAAACCAATATCTAGAATGGCAAGCTTACCTGTAAACGCGGCATAGCTTGGTAATAGCTGCGTTAGCATCGGTGTTTGTAAGCACAAAGTGACGTTCGGTTTGACCGCAACAATGCTATTGGCCGGAGCGGATGTCGGCTCGCTCATCAGCCCGGATGCAATATCGATACTGATCACAGTGCCCGGAAAATCGTTGATTGCAGAAATGATCGCGACAAACTCTGGGCTTGGTGGGCGATTTAAACCCGTGCCAAACAAACCATCGATTATCACTGCGTCTTTATGGGTGATTGCAAGCAGCGCTTTACAGTCATCTACTGACAGCATATCTATTTGATAGTTTGCGAGTCGCTGTTGATTGCTTTCATTATCCGAGCTGAAGCGTTGAACGCAGTCTGGAATAATAATTTTTACGGTAAATTCGCTGGCAATCAATTTTCTTGCCACTGCCAAAGCGTCGCCGCCGTTATTACCAGGGCCTGCAAAAATAAGCAGCTGCGCGGCTGGCGAAAGCCTTTTCAGGCAATCTTGAAATACGGCTTCACTGGCCTGCTCCATCAGTTCAAGAGAAGATATACCCTTAGACAGCATGGTATGGCTGTCCCAGGCTTGCATATTTTTAGCAGATAAAATGGGGAGCATAGCAACGCCTACCTTTGACAAAACATGCTATCAAGACGATATTGCAACTATAGCATAGGCATACAGTGAAACGGCTTGCTGATGTTTGATTGATAACTTTGCTGAAAACGCTAACTGCTTTAGTCAATAAAAAATAAAGATAAGGCAGGTATATAAGTTATTAAAATTGAAGCCAGCATCAACACTAACATAAAAGGTATGGTAGCTTGATAAAGTTCGGTTATCGGCTTTTTAAAGCGGTAGCTGGCAATGAATAAGTTCATGCCAACCGGGGGTGTAAAATAGCCAATTTGCATATTCGCCAGAAATATAATGCCTAAATGTACCGGGTGAATTCCGTAAGACACTGCAATCGGCAGTATCAGTGGCACGACGATAACAATGGCTGCAAAAATGTCTAAAAATGCACCGAGTATCAGTAATAAAATATTCAGTACGATTAAAAATGTCCATTTACTGCTGATATGTGATTGCATCCATTCAAAGATATAGGCTGGCACTTCTGCATCAATAATAACATTGGTGAGAGCTAGCGACGCCGCTAAAATAACGATAATGCCACCCACCATGGTCATGGCCCTGCGCATGATTGTAATCAGCTGTATAAAGCTNATTTCACGATAAATGAGCGTTTCGATGACTATCACATATAAACAGGCTATTGCAGCAGTTTCAGAGATCGCTAAGCTGCCAGAGTAAATGCCCAGTAAAATGACAAAAGGCAGCGGAATTTCCCAGCGAGCCTGCCATAAGGCATGTTTAAGCTCCATTACGCTGAAGGCTTGTTGCTGAATGCCTTGCTGACGGTTGCTCCAAATGCTGTAAGCAGCGAGTAATACAATCATTAATCCTGCGGGTGCTAGGCCTGCAATAAACAAGTCCTGCAAGGTAAAGGGCTCGCCAATATGCATTTGCTGGGCAATGATGCCATAGAGTATAAGCGGTAGAGAGGGCGCTATAAGTAGACCTAAACTGCCCGATGAGGTGATTAAGCCTAAGCTAAATCGTTGCTTA
Source organism: Pseudomonadales bacterium (assembly GCA_013215025.1). Lineage (NCBI taxonomy): Bacteria > Pseudomonadati > Pseudomonadota > Gammaproteobacteria > Pseudomonadales > Pseudomonadales bacterium. Next base: position 9,616 of record JABSRR010000024.1, on the reverse strand, counting down.
TAGCCGACTTTTTGCAATGCTGGATACAGCAGTGCACCGATAGCGACAATGGTAACCCCTGAGGCACCAGTGAAGGCGGTAAACAAAGCACAACAAACCAATGCAATAATCGATAAACCGCCTGGTAGCCAGCCAAGCAAGGCTTGAGAGACCCTTACTAAACGTTCAGAAGTTTTACTTTCGGCTAATAGGTATCCGGTCAGCGTGAATAGCGGCAGCGCAATCAGCATGGGGGTGTCGGCGATGCGATAGATCTCTACCGCTAAGACTTCCAGTGGAATATCGTTCGCATAAAAACCCAGCATGGCTGCGCCAATAATAATAACGAATAGGGGGGTGCCCAATATTGCCAGCAACAGCAATGCGACAAAGCCTAAGCTAGTCAAGCATCGACTCCTTATCGGTAATTGGTGATAGGCTAAACAGTAAGAAGCGCAAGCCAATCAGCGCTAAGCTGAATGGAATAATGCTTTGCGCAAGCCAACTGGGGATATTCAGGAAGGCATTGCTTGGGTAGTTAAACTCGGATTGAACAAAGCGAAAACTAAAATATGCAGCGCACAGGCAGATACAAAAGCCCGCTAAGGAGACGATGCAGTGGATGCGTTTATGCCAAACGGGTGAGGCATAATGACTGACTAGATCAATGGCAATATGATTTTGCAGCCTTGCGGCGCGCATAGCACCTAATAGCGCCATCCACAATACTAAAATGCGGCTCGCGCTATCAAACCAAATGAAGCCACTGAAACCGCTGTTGCGCAATATAACCTGCAGCACACTCATACTGATGAGTGCAAGCAATGACAAAACCAGACAGGAATCTTCAATATAGTGTAAGTATTTACTACAGCGCTTGAACATAAGGTTCGCTTATTGCTGTCTGAATTTATCGAGGCTGACAAGCAGCTCTTGGTAATTGGCTTCAGGTATATTGCCTTGTTGTAAAAAGTAGCGCACTGACTGAGATACCTTGTCCTGCCATGCAATCTTTTGCTGCGCATCAAGGCTAATCAATTGAATGCCTTGTTGAGTNAGTGCCGTCAGGGCAGACTGATTATCGATGCGGTTTTGTTTGTCAATTTTTTCAAATGCCTTGCCCATGATGGCGCGAACCAGCTGCTGATCAGAGGCTGAAATTTTGCTAAACGCTTTTTCCGAAACCGTAAGAATGCCATAGAAATACACTAATGGTAGGTCGGTAATTGAGGTCACCTGGGTGTGCCACTGCAGTGCGATAGTGGCGATAGGCGATGAAGTAACCGTGTCGATAAGTCCCGTTTGTAAACTGGCTAAAACGTCGGCAAGCGCCAGCGGCACAGGGGCTATTTCGAAGGTTTTGGCAGCAGCTTGGCTGGCTGCGTCGTCAGCTGGAACCCACACCTTTTTTTCTTTCAAGTCAGCGGGGTCAGCAATTACCTTTTTTGACATTAAATAAGCAAAGCCGCCCTCTGCTAGACCAAAATTAACGAAGCCGGCATTTTCAAATGCGGCCATAAGTTTACTGTCAAGCTGGCTGCGGATGAAATCGACTTCTTCGAACGAGCGGAAGGTTAAGGGAATATTGTAAATTTGCGTTTCTGGTGCAAATTTAGCCAAAGCGCCACCTGGAACTGCAGCGCCTTGCAGTTGACCTAAACGCATTTTGCGTAATACGGCAGCATCATTGCCCATCACTCCGCCCGGATAAAAGCGAAACTTCACTCTACCGTCAGTGGCGGTTTTTACCTCAGTGGCGGCTTGACGCATAATTTGCATCCACTGCGAGCCGTCTGGGGATAAAGTCGCAATTTTAAATGTTGTAGCCAGCGCTATATTGGTAAAAAAGCAAAAGCTTAACAGGGTCGACAGGAGTATCGAGCGGATAAGTAACATAAATTTATTCATTAAATCAGTGCTTATTAATCAAAGTAGTCATCTTCGGTGGCTAACAAACGTTCAGCTTCGGCTTGAGCCCAGGCATTCATTAAGGTTAGGCCATCGTATTTAATAGGAGACTGTAGTACGTCTGAAAGTAATTGGTGGTGTAGCGATTTGTCAAAAATTCCACGCGCATAACGTCTTGCGTACTCAACTTTTATTAACAGGCTCTTCCCTTCGGTGAGCATAATTGCGCGGTCAAAATGGTATTTTGCCTGTTCAGGTTTGCCACCCAGAGATGGCGGTAGCGAAGCGGCAATAGCGCCGAGATAAAGATGCGGGCCTGCATTGTCGATAGTTTCATCATACTCTACGACTCTCTCGAGCATGACTTGCGCTCTCGCTAATTGGGCCAGTGCAGTCCAATCATTACTGTTAGTTTGAATATATGCCAGCCAAGCGACAGCATAAGCATATGCGGTATCTAGATGCTTGTCGGGAATATCGCTAACAATGCTGTTAAAGCGCTTATTGTCCAGCTGAGGTAAATCACAAAATAGCGTATCAATTTTACAGCTGCCTGACTGCGCATAACCCCAGGCTTTATTCGACAATAAACGTTGACGCTTGGGTTCAGTTACAAATGCACCGGCAAAGCTGCCATACATTTGTGCGGCAACCATTTGAGTTTTGCCGCTGGCACTGTCTTGATTGGCAATGCTGTCGATAAGAATTAAAAAGGTTGGCGTCGCAGTTTTGACGGTCTCGGGATCTTCAAAGTTTAGAATAGTTGCTGATAGATTATCAGATAACTTTTCCGTTTGATTGCTTATGATTGCCCCGCAGCTTGATAGTAAGGCTAGGCTTAGCAATAACATTGAGATGTGAAGCACTCGCAGCATAATCAGTCCTTATAGTGCACGGGTTGTGGCTTTTAAACGCGGCTACTTTAGCATATTTAGCAGGACTGATCTGAGATATTTAAAACTTTCTGCAATAGTGTTGCGCTATCGAAGCGGCAAGAATTTAGCTAAGCTTATGCTTAAGCTCAATCAGTAAGCGGGTCCATTTATCAAGGAATGAGAAAGCGTAATGGGTTGTAGGGTATGGGTATTGTTGCCCCTTTCAGCATTTTGTTGTGATGTGTTGGCAGAAAATGATGCTGTTTGGCCAAATTTGCAGACTTGGCAGGTTGTGAACGGTGAATTAGTTTATCTAGCGCCGCAATTCGGACCAGTTCAGGCTGAGCTTGAGCCACATTGGCTGGATCAGCGGCGGCAGGCAGCGGCGCAATATTGGAAGCAAATTACCTCCTCGGTGGATATGTTTTTTTCTGATGACGACATGGCTTTGATTTCAGACAGCTATGCTTATCTGCGTTTACGTCATACATTTGAGGGTGAGGACCCAGGTAGTGATGTAGATTTTAAGCTGAAGACTGACTTTCCACGCACAGAAAACCGACTTGCCGCCTGGATGAGCGATCAATTTCAGTTTATTTTGGCATCAGATGCAGATGATCTGAAAGATCTGAGTAATCAGAATTTCGATCGAAATCCAGATAATCAGCTACGTGATCGCGATCGTAATGTAAATACCAGTATTCGCTGGATTGTGTTTCAGACTGATCAGTGGGAATTTGATTTTGATTTAGGTTTGCGCTGGAGTCAGCCAGTTGATCCATTCGCACGTCTCACCTTGACACAGTCTTATCAGTGGTCTGAAACCTGGCGCGCAAGCTGGCAACATAAGGCCTTTGCTTTTAATGATCGTGATTCTGGTTACCAAACGCGCTTTTTGTTTAGCAAATATATAAATCAGCAATGGGAGTTTAGCAACGCCAGCAAAGCGCGCTGGACCGATGAGAGCCAGACATTTTCTTACAGTAACGTATCATCGCTGATATATATTGCCAACCAGCGTCTTGAATGGGTGGCGCAGGCAGGTGGCTTCTATGACCCGCTGTCAGAATTGGGGGTAAAAAACTATTATCTGCAGTTAAGGGCAATTCGTGAGATTTATAATGATTGGATTTTTGGTGACCTTGTGCCGCGGGTGGATTTTTATGAGCAGCAACAATATGCGCCATCCTGGTCACTCAGTCTGGCGCTTGAGTTTTATATTGATCAGTAATTAAAAGTCAGCAGCAAAACCTATGAGTAAGCCGTCATAAGGCTCAAAATCGAACTTTCCTTGGCTGCCCTCTAAATAGCGGTAGGCAATATACAGAGACGCATTATTGGCTGGCTTGAAGCCTACTTTGATGTCACTTTCTATAAAGTTATCGAAGTCACCCCAGGTTAGAATATCGGGCGAATAAAAAGCTGAGCCACCAATGAAAAATTGACGTGTTAGTCGATAATTGGCATCGGCACCTAGACTCACGCCGGTTGAATCAATATCTTTAGAAAAAAAGTAAAATAACTTTCCGCCCATGCGGATGTCAAATTGCTGAGCAGATGTAGTGATAAAAAGTCCAACACCAACAATGTCTGAATCTTCTCGATTATCTTCGCTGTGCAAGTAGCTAAGTTCGGCTACGGCAGCATTACCAATATCTCTGCGCCAATCTATCTCGACCATTTGATCGCTTAATGATAAGTCAAGTGTATCTGCGCTACTTAGATGACTGATCAGTAAGCTTGAGATGAAAAGTCCAAAACTAAACGCGATCTGGAAAAAACTTTTATGCATTAGGCAGTCCCTTATAGTTTATGATAGGTGAGTTACAACTAAAGATATTGAATATGTTATCAGTTGTCTTAGCTGGTGGTCAAAGTTCTCGAATGGGACGCGACAAGGCTTTTATAGAAATTCACGGACAATCTTTGCTGCATCATCAGATAACGATGTTGTCAGGCTTCAGTAGGCATATATGGTTGTCGATTCAGTCGGCAGGCATTGCGAAGTACTCTGCCATTCTAGACGCATACGATGATGCAAGGGTTGAATTGTTGCCTGATCAAGAGGTCTCGTCGGAGGGCCCCTTGGCTGGTCTGCTAGCGGTACTTGAGCATATTCAACAAATGCGCAGTCAATCGAACGATGCATGCAAAGATGCGCCGTGGTTGGCTGTCTCAAGTTGTGATGTGTATGGCCTGCAAGCAGATATTTATCAGCAGCTGGCGGCTCAGCTGGCGGCTTCGACAAATTTTGATATTGCCTGTTTGGCGGTCGCAGGTAGAGTGCAGCCATTAATTGCTGTTATCCGACTGGACTTTAGTGCAAAGGACAACATCTATCAGCAACTGCACAATTTCTTTACCCAGGGTGGCAGGTCAGTGATGCAGTGGTTTGACGCGGTGGGCTACCAGGCTTTCGATGTGCATGACATGCTTTCTGAGGCGAGTCTTGCTAAAATGCATTTTAATATCAACACCGAAGAGGATTTATTACTGCTGCAACAAAAGTTAGCGAGCAGTAATGCTTCAGTAAGATGACGAGCTTATTCGTATGACGCAGTTAATCGATGCCTTCGGCCGGCGGATAAACTATTTGCGTATCTCGTTAACAGATCGTTGTAATTTCCGCTGTACCTATTGCATGCCTGAGCAGATGCAGTTCGAGCCACGTCAGGAGCAACTGGCAAGTACTGAGTTGCTGATGATTGCTAGAGCGTTCACTGAGCTTGGGGTGAGCAAAATTCGCCTGACAGGTGGGGAACCCACGATTCATCCAGACTTTGATTTCTTACTGGCTGCCTTAAGCGGCATTGACGCTTTGCAAACGATTGCCTTGACCACAAATGGCTCAACACTTATTCAAAAAGCTGCGGCGATAAAGCAGAGTAAAGTTCAGCAGTTAAATATTTCCCTAGATTCGCTGCAAGCCGATAACTTTAAACGCATTACGCGCTGTGGTGATTTATCAGCGGTGCTGTCTGGTATCAGCCGCGCGAGCGAATTGGATGTTAAACGTATCCGCTTAAATGTTGTGGTTTCGGCCGGTGTAAACGATCATGAGCTTGATGATTTACTGGACTTTGCGATTAAGCAAAATATTCATATTGCCTTTATCGAAGAAATGCCGCTGGGCAGCATGCCGAATTATTCACGCAGTGCACATTTTTTATCAAATCAGCAAGTAAAAGAGCATTTTGCGGCGCGGTATACTTTGCTGCCAATGCTCGAAAAACGCGCGCAAAGCGGTCCTGCGGAATATTACAAAATTGCCGGCAGCAGCACTGAGTTAGGCTTTATTTCTCCGCACAGTAATAATTTTTGTAGTAGCTGTAATCGTGTGCGTTTAACCCGTAAAGGTGAATTGATTTTATGTTTGGGGCAAGAGTCGTCGGTTGATTTGCGTGCTGTCATTCGCGCTCATACAGATGAGCAGGAGCAGCTTGTGCAGTTGAAGCAAACTATCATTGCGGCGATGGCGGCGAAGCCTGAGTCGCATCAATTTGATCACAGTAGTGACGATGTTCAAGTTGTACGCTTTATGAATGTCACTGGCGGTTAGGCAATAATTCACTTCTTATGATGGCATTCGATACTGCCCAGCAGCAATTAATGCAGCATGCGCAACAACAGTTTTCTAAAGCGCCGCCAGGTATTGAACGTATATCCTTACCCCAGGCGCAACATAGAATCTTAGCAGCCGATATTTTGGCGCCGATGGCTGTGCCGCCATTTTCTAATTCAGCCATGGATGGTATTGCGATCAATCTTGATAGTACGGATCTTGATCAGGTCTTGCCGATGCAGCAAGCAGTCTTTGCTGGTCAAGATCCTGAGCCACTGCAGATTGGTCAAGCCTGTCGTATTTTTACCGGTGCCGTGTTACCGCATGGTGCCGATGCAGTTATCTTACAAGAAGATTGTGAATTTGCAGGGGATACGGTTGTTGTTAAGCCCTCGGCTATGCCGATCAGATGTCAGCAGCATATTCGACAAGTGGGTGAAGACATAGCGCTTGGTGACCGCGTATTGCAGCAAGGCGCCATATTGACGGCAGCGGCGATTGGTTTACTCAGTTCATTGGGTTTGTATGAGGTTGAGGTTTACCAGGCCCTTAGTGTTGCGTTGGTTTCTTCCGGCGATGAGTTGGTTGCAGCTGGCCCGCAGTCCTTAAGGCGTGGCCAAATCTATAACTCTAATCAGCCCATGTTGGCTGCGATTTTGCAATCGTCTAGCTGCGATGTTTCGGTGTTTCATGTGAATGACACGCTGCATGAAACGAAACTTTTATTGTCGTCACTGGCGAGTGACTATGACCTGATCATTACCATTGGTGGGGTGTCGGTTGGCGATGCTGATTTTATTAAAACGGCGATTGATCAGCTTGGGCATTTAGATTTTTGGAAAGTCGCGATGAAGCCGGGTAAGCCTCTGGCATGGGGTCAGGTTGCAGACACGCCTATTCTTGCTTTGCCGGGCAATCCAGTGTCGGCATTTGCCTCAATGCAGCTGTTTGCATTGCCGTTTATTCGTCACTTGCAGGGGCGGTGTGAGTCTTCTAAGGTGCTCGAGCATTATCCGATAGCGTTGGATCAACCAATTTCTCCACGTCGAGAAGAGTTTTTACGGGTGCGTAAAATAATCCATCAGCAGAAAATATGGCTTGAGCCTTATGCTCATCAAGGCTCTGGGGTGCTGAGTTCGGTTGTTAATGCTGACGGATTTGCGCGCATCGCCAATAATCGTCAAACTCAATCTGGCGACTTAGTACAATTTATCGCTTTTGCTTAGAAAGCGATTGCCTTTCCGCTATAGCTTTGCGTATAATTCGCCTCCAGCAATTGAGTCTTGTTCGAGACTTAACTTATCGTTTTTCATACATTTTTCTTACCTGAGTCGCCCTATCAGCGATCTGGTGCTGCGAGAGTGGCAGTGAAAACATGATAAGTAAAAAAGCGTGATTCATTGCCATAAGCTAAGCCAATTTTAGTCTATCGAAATTTGCATTGAAGATATGAGCTGCTCTGATTTACCGCATTGAGTAGAAAAGTTTTCGGTAGAGTTGGATGATTGTCTATGCTTAGAGGCAATAATTGCAGCGTATCCTATCTATATTCGGAGGTTTGCTTGACAGTCCCAGCTCTATTAGCCCTTGCAGACGGCAGTGTATTTCACGGTATTTCAATCGGCGCTGAGTCGGAGTCTATTGGTGAAGTTGTATTTAACACTGCCTTAACTGGCTACCAAGAAATCCTTACCGATCCCTCCTATGCGCGCCAAATTGTCACCTTGACTTACCCGCACATTGGTAATGTTGGTGTTAACCCTGAAGATGAAGAGTCTTCTTCAGTTTGGGCACAAGGCTTGGTTATTCGAGATTTACCTTTATTAAAAAGCAATTTCAGAAGCACTGAAACCTTGTCAGAATATCTGCAGCGTCACAATATTGTTGCCATTGCAGATATTGATACACGTCGTTTGACCCGTATTTTACGGGATAAAGGTGCGCAATCGGGTTGTTTAGTAGCAGGTCAAAATATTGATGTTGATGCTGCGGTGGCCAAAGCTAAGGATTTTGCTGGCTTAGCTGGCATGGATTTAGCCAAGCAGGTTTGCACGACATCGCAATATGCTTGGCATGAAGGCTCTTGGGAGTTGGGTGTTGGGCATAGCAATGCCAATGCGTCAAAATTCCATGTGGTCGCCTATGATTTTGGTGTAAAGCGCAATATTTTGCGGATGTTGGCTGACCGCGGCTGCGCTTTAACTGTTGTCCCGGCAGAAACACCTGCAGCTGAGGTGTTAGCGATGAAACCTGATGGCGTGTTTTTATCAAACGGTCCTGGCGATCCAGAGCCTTGCGATTATGCGATTGCTGCGATTCAAGAAATCTTAGCACATAAAGTCCCCGTTTTTGGTATCTGCCTAGGGCATCAGCTATTGGCCTTAGCTTCAGGTGCGAAAACCTTAAAAATGAAATTTGGTCATCATGGTGCCAACCATCCGGTGCAAGACTTGGACAGCAAAGTTGTGATGATTACCTCGCAGAACCATGGTTTTGCAGTGGATGAGGCTTCTTTGCCTGATAACTTAGTGGCTACGCATCGCTCCTTATTTGATGGCTCTTTGCAAGGTATTGCTCGAACCGATACCCCGGCGTTTAGCTTTCAAGGGCATCCAGAGGCAAGCCCTGGGCCGCATGATGTAGCGCCCTTATTTGATCGCTTTATTGAATCTATGCAAGCTTAATCGCTATTGGATAATAACCGTATGCAGCCGGGATAATTTTTTCGGCTCTATTGAAAGAACCTATAAGCAATGCCAAAAAGACAAGATATTCAATCTATTTTAATCCTCGGTGCTGGCCCTATTGTGATTGGCCAAGCTTGTGAATTTGATTACTCTGGTGCGCAGGCCTGTAAAGCGCTGCGAGAGGAGGGCTTTCGTGTCATCCTAGTGAACTCCAACCCTGCCACGATTATGACCGACCCTGCGATGGCAGATGCCACTTATATCGAGCCTGTTGTCTGGCAAACGGTTGAAAAAATTATCGCTAAGGAACGCCCCGATGTATTGCTGCCGACTATGGGTGGTCAAACGGCGTTAAATTGCGCCCTAGCGCTTGAAAAACATGGCGTGCTAGAAAAGTACGGTGTTGAAATGATAGGCGCAACCAAAGAAGCAATTGATAAGGCTGAAGATAGAAAGCTGTTTGATGATGCAATGAAGCGCATTGGCTTAGAAACGCCGCGTTCTGGTATTGCGCATAATATGGATGAGGCCGTTGCTGTGTTAGATATGGTTGGCTTTCCATGTATCATTCGCCCGTCTTTTACTATGGGCGGCTCTGGCGGTGG
>JABSRR010000023.1 GCA_013215025.1 Pseudomonadales bacterium | reverse complement strand
ATGCCAAAAGCCGACGGGTGCAGACGTAATGTCTCCATAATTACGCGATTGAGAATATCCATCTGCTTCAGCTGTTCGGTATTTGGCACGCCCTGGCTAAACACCGCATCAATTTCCTGCTGCAGCTGTGCCAGCAGTTCAGGCTGACGATGCAGCTCAAATAACGCATAGTTAAGCGTTTGGCCGAGGGTATCAATACCGGCAAAAAACGGCAAAATCGCTGAAAATCGCTGATCACCATGGGCAAACAAATGCGGGCATTGATCCGCCGCCGCAATCACTGCATCGACAAAGTTATCTCGCTGACTGGCCCCGCTGAGCCGCGCTGTGAGCTTTTCTTGTAACACCGACTCGGCGAACGCAAAGGTCATGCGCTTTGCACGCCTGAATTTCAGGCCGCGCAAACGTAGCAACCACGCCGGCAAGCGATTTAAATTAAAGTGCAGCGTAATGCTGTTCACATAATATAAAAAATCCGATAGCTGAGCTGAGCTAGGCACTTTGCCGGTCATCACGCAGCCAATCATCTGAGATGTCAGCTGCAGCATGGGCTCAACCATTGCCAGCTCCTGCCCCGGCTGCAGGTCGGCAAATCGCGCCTGGCANAGCGCTGCTAATTGCTCAACATGCGGGTCAACCGCGGCTTTAGAAAAATCCGATTTAAACATTTTGCGCAGCATCAAATGATCGGGGCCATCCAGTCCAATCAAAAAATTATCCGCCGCCAGCTCATGCATAAAGCCGCGCCAATAGCTGTGCGACTCAAAGCAGTCGCGGCCCTCAAGATTAACAAACTGGTTGGCTTCGGGGCCGCCCATCACCAGATAATCAATGTGCATCGCCTGCATGCGAAAAATTGGCCCGAGCTGGCGCAGCTGCTGTAATAAAAACGCCCGAGGGTCACCGCGCAGTGCTTGCAAGGCGCAGCCAATTAACGGCAGCCCAGGCACCTTTGGCGGCAAGGGTAAATCAGTAACTGACATAGCTTAGCTCCTTGCAGACAGTAAGTGCCGCATTATAATCCGAGCAAAAGACTGATATAATCGGATTTATCGCTTTTTTGTCCCTGAGAGCTAAGCCCTTGAATAGTAAACCGATCCTGATAAAAAAACCGCAGCAGCAGCGTTCAAAGCAAAAGGTCGAGGCAATTTATGCGGCACTGACTCGGATTTTGCAACAACAATCCTTTGCTCGCATCACCACGGCCGAAATTGCCCTAGAAGCCGAGCTTAGCATTGGCAGCTTATATGATTATTTTGGCAATAAAGAATCTATCTTGATTGGCTATATTGATCGCCAACTGTCGCTAAGCTTGCAACAGATTCAGCAACAGGCCGAGCAGGCTCAGCTTAGCGCCAATATTGCCCTGCAAGCGCTGTTGCGCGGCGGCATTCAATTTGCGCTTCAAGAGCAGGCGGCCATACGAGCACTGTGCTTTACTATGCCGCAGTACCTCAGTGAGATCGACCTACACCGCTCGAAAGCCAAAATTGAGCAAATCAGTGTGACGTTTGCCAAAGCCCATCGCTTGCATATTCCTAAAGCGCAGCAAGCGGCGCTGATGTTCAGCTTAAGCAATATTGTACTGGGCTATCAATTTCGTCTGGCGATTCTGGAAGATAGCCCGTTCAGTGAGGCGCAGCTTGTAGCACAGCTTGAGGCGATTATCGCGCCGCTATTATTTGGCGCGGCGCCCTAGCGCGGNTCAACAGAANCTCAATGGCAGGGTGTCAGCAATATCATCGCTATTCAGGCTTAACATCAGCAGCCGATCAAGGCCCACCGCCACCCCTGCACATTCCGGCAAGCCACGCTGCATCGCTTGCAAAAATGCCTGATCCAGCGGCAATTCGGGTTTGCCGTAGCGAAGCCGCTGCTGGTTATCCAGTGCGAAACGCTGGCTTAGCTGCGCAGCATCGGCAAGCTCATGATAACCGTTACACAGCTCCAGCCCGCGATAGTAAAGCTCAAATCGCTGCGCCACTGGCACGCCCTGCTCGTCAACTTGCACCCGCGCCAAGGCTGCCTGTGACGGCGGATAGTCATAAATAAAGGTCGGTAAATCGCGTCCCAGCTCCGGCTCGATTAGGTGACTCATTAATAAGCTCAGCCAATCATCACGCTGTGCATAGCCCATCTGCACCTCAATATGCTGCCTGGCCTCGTGCATTAATTCGGCATCGCTGATAGTAAAAGGATCAATCCCCAAATACTGATCAAACACCTGCCGATAGCTTAGGTGTTTTACTGCGCTAACCCCCAGCAATAGCTCCAGCAGCTCAGCCACCTCTTCCATCAATGCCCATTGATCAAAACCAAGCCGGTACCATTCCAACAGCGAAAATTCAGCGCGATGTTTAGCGCTGGACGGCTCATCCCGAAACGCATGCGCAAGCTGAAAAATGTCCCCACTGCCGGCACTCAGCAGACGCTTCATGGCATATTCTGGAGAAGTTTGTAAGTACTCACTATTGCTAGTGGTTAAGGGATCTATATGCAGATCGGTAACCGCTGCCGAAGCCAACAGCGGCGTGTCGACTTCCAGCACCTGCCGCTGCAAAAAGAATTGTCGAATAGTCTGATAAAACTCTGCTTTATGCTGCAGCAGCTGGGGCAGCGTTAGCGACATTTAAGCAAGCCTATCGGGCAGGGTCTAACAAACAGCTGATGCCGCCTAGCTTTTGGCACGCGACACGTATTCGCCAGTGCGCGTGTCAATTTTCAGCATTTCGCCTTCAACAATAAACAACGGTACTTGCACAACCGCGCCGGTTGACAAGGTCGCTGGCTTTGAGCCGCCCTGCGCTGTATCGCCTTTCAAACCTGGATCGGTTTGCGTGACCTCAAGCTCGATAAAATTTGGCGGGGTAACTGAAATCGGCGCATCATTAAACAAGGTGACCTCGTATTTTTCCTGCTCTTTCAGCCATTTCACCGTATCACCAACCGCCGCTTTGTCTGCCTGTGCTTGCTCAAAAGTGTTCGGATCCATGAAATACCAAAACTCACCATCGGTGTAAGAATATTCCATGCTGTGGTCCATAACATCGGCACCCTCAAGCTTCTCACCCGATTTAAACGTGCGCTCCCACACCCGGCCTGTGTTAAGATTGCGCAGCTTAACCCGATTAAACGCCTGTCCCTTACCGGGCTTAACGTACTCGTTTTCCAAGATTGAGCAAGGCTCGCCATCGAGCATAACTTTTAGCCCAGATTTAAATTCGTTGGTAGAGTAAGATGCCATGAAACCCTCTAAATACTTTTACAATGAATGATCAGCTGCGAATTGTAACGCGATACGGCTCAAGATGGCAGACTATCGATTGGCAAAATAGCCTAAAAGCCATGTGCCGTTCATTACCTGAGCTACTGGCCCACTGCCACCTAAGTCCAGAAGATTTACCTAAACAGCAGCAAGCCAGCGATGATTTTCCAATCAAGGTTACACCGCACTTTTTATCGCTGATCGAAAAAGGCCAGCCGAATGACCCGCTACTGCTGCAAGTTTTACCGCAGCCTCAAGAGCTATCGCAGCATGCCGCCTTTATCAGCGACCCACTGGATGAGGCCAGCTTTAATCCACTGCCGGGGCTGGTACACAAATACCGCAGCCGCGTGCTATTGATCAGTAACCCAAGCTGCGCCATTCACTGCCGCTATTGTTTCCGCCGCCACTTTGATTACGCCGGCAATACACCGCGGCAGGCTGATTGGCAGCAAGCAGCAGATTATATAGCCGCCGATAGCGCGATCAACGAGGTAATTCTGTCTGGTGGCGATCCGCTGTCCAGCAACGACAGCCAACTCGCCGCACTGATACACAAGCTAGAACCACTGTCGCAGCTGACAACCTTACGTATCCACAGTCGCATCCCAGTAGTTATGCCCGAGCGCATCACCGACTCGCTATTGTCCTTACTAGCCGGCAGCCGGCTGAAAATCGTCTTGGTGCTGCATATTAATCATGCGCAAGAAATCGCCAGCGAATTGCGTGAAGCCTGCCAGTTGCTGCAGCGTGCCGGCGTGCGTTTACTCAATCAAAGCGTGCTGTTACGGGGGGTCAACGATAGCCTGGCCGCGCAAACCGCGCTTTGCCACAGCCTACACCAGGCGGATATTCAGGCCTATTATCTGCACCTACTGGATAAGGTGCAGGGCGCCGAGCACTTTCTCGTCAGCGATGATCAAGCCAGACAACTTTACCGGCAAATGCAAGCTGCGCTGGCCGGCTATATGTTACCCAAGCTGGTGCGAGAAACGGCAAAGCAGCCGCATAAAAGCCTGCTGCCTGTATAAGCCAGATCTTCGCAGCGATTATTTTTACCAGACCATAAAAGCGCTAGCAGGATCACGGATTACTGGATTCGCAGTGATCTTGTATTGGCCTCTTGCCGGACGATCGGTTAAGATAGCCGACTATATTGATAAAACTGGCGATTACAATAATAACAATTCGTTGTGGTCTGGACTTGAGATTAGGTCCGTAACAGGTCGACTGGCATGATGCAGGGTCAACGCCTATCATTTTATCTCAGTGATCAATATAACGCGGGTAAGTCTTATCAATGGACGCGAATGCAAGCTTTAATGTACTGCTGTTGGTCCGAAACCAAGAAAGTGCAGAATCCATCATCCAAGCGTTTCGAGGCGCCGGCGTCAACGCGCGTGCGCATCGCGTCAGCAGCGAAAGCGACTTATGCGATCATTTGCAAGATCAAGACTGGGACTTAATTGTTTTTGATAACAAACACCCCGAAGTCAGCGTTGAGTACAGCTTAAAAACTATTCAGCAGTTCCATAAACTGATTCCCAGCATTTTAATTACTCAAGACCTCAGTGATACCAAGCTTAAATCGTCCTATAGCAAAGGTATCGACGCGGTTATCGACAATACCGACAGTGCCTTTATTCAATTGGCACAGCGCGAGATGCAGGCGGCTAAAACCCACCGCGAGCTAATTCAGCTGCAATCTGACTTCAGCGAGCTGCAAATGCGTGCCGACCAGCTGTTGACTGCCTCCGACGAGGCAATTGCCTATATCAGTGACGGCATTATTATCGAATGCAACCAAGCGTTTGCCAGCTTATTTGCCTACGAAGACCTCGACGAACTCGACTGCGCCGCGATTATTGATTTAATTGCTAAGCCAGATCAGGGTGAATTTAAAGCCTTTTTAAAACAGCTGAATCAAGACGCCTCGCAGCAAAATGCCAGCATTGACGTACAGATTGAAAAGGCCGATCAAAGCCAAGTTGCTGCACATTTCAACGTTAGCGCTTCAACCCTCGATGGCGAGCCCTGCCTACAGTTTTCGGTCAGCAGCGCCGGGGCGCAAGCGGCAGCCGCGCCAAGCATCGATGCCGGCACAGGCTTATTGACGCGTGAACAGCTACTGGAAAAAATGTCGACCAACGCCATGCTGGCTAACGCCGAAGGCATCGAAATGTCGCTGATCGTGTTCAGCATCGATGACTCCAGCGCATTATTCTATGACATCTATTTATCCGGCATGGATATAGTGATCAAAGACTTAGCCAGCTATGTCGATGAACATTTAAACGAAACCCAGCTGACCAGCCGCATCAGCATGGACAGTATCGCCCTCATCAGCCGGCTCGATAATGAAACCGCGCTGGCTGAAGTGAAGGCGCTACTGCCGCAAATAGAAAAACACATCTGTGAGCTGCCGGGTAAAACCGTGCAGTTTACCTGCAGCTGCGCGATCTTAAATCTTAACCACAAAAACGCCGCGTTTTTACTCGATCAATCCATTGCCGCCACCGCGCAGATTCGTATGGAGTCACAGAAAAATAGCGTCGCGGTTTACCGTCCTCAAGTTAGCTTATCGAATACTGTATCTGCCAATGACGTGGCCGATATTAGCAATGCCATTGAAGACGAAATGTTCACCTTGCGCTATCAACCCTTAATGAGCCTGATGGGTGAGGCCTCTGAAACCTATGAGGTGCAGTGTTGGCTAGAAGATGCCAGTGGCCTGAGCTACCCTGATGCGATGATTAGCGCAGCACAAAATAGCGAGCTTGATCGTTGGATTATCGTCACCGCCACCAAGGCCTTGGCCAGCCGCAAACAGGCTTCGCAGCAAACCCGGCTGATTATTAATTTAACTGCCAGCGCGATCAAAGACCCTGAACTGGTGAACTGGCTAGGCGTGGCGATTAAAGCTTCCGAAATCAGCACCGACGATGTGATTTTTCAGTTCCGCGAAGTCGACATCAACCATAACCTCAAGTCTGCGGTCGACACGCTTAATAAATTCAAGCAGGCAGGCTTTACCATATCGATCCGCGACTTTGGTATGGCAGAGGAACCATTCAAGGTATTCCAGCACGTGCAGTTTGATATGGCGCGACTGGCCGAAGGCTTTATCGAGAGCGTCGAAAAAGGTGAGGTTAGCAGCTTGCAAACCTTAACCACCGAAGCGAAGGCGCAGTCAGTCAGCACTATTTTGCCCAAGGTTGCTAATGCCAATGCGATGGCCACTATTTGGTCAACTGGCTGCGACTATCTCACCGGTGACTTTGTTCAGGCACCGCAGCCTGAGATGAACTTCGAGTTTGAGTTTTAAGCCTGCGTATTATTTCGCTAAAAAGTCATGCCACCAGTTCAATGGGGTTTGCCCATCCATCGGATCATAGACGTTAGCATACAGCCACATCGCATGCTCAGTTTGCCCCACTAAGGCCTCATTAAAGGCCTTTTCAATCGGCTCAAAGCCCTGCGCCACCGGAATGGAATACACCAGGCTGCGCTCATTGGCATAATCACAGCTGGCCTCAAGCTTGGCTAAATTCGCCTGCAAACGCGCCTGAATCACATCCAAATTATCGCGCGCAACCACCCGCACACAGAGATTACCGCCGTGCTGTTCAACTTCAAATCGACCGGCCGGCAATAAACGAATCACATCGTCTTTGGCCGCTCCCTTAGCAAATAACAAAGACGTGCACAGGCGATAGCAGTCATCGCCAATGCTTTGAGCCAAAACTTGCTCATACACCAGCTCACCGTCAGGGCGCTGCCCGGCTAAGACATGAATGGTT
Source organism: Pseudomonadales bacterium (assembly GCA_013215025.1). Classification (NCBI taxonomy): domain Bacteria; kingdom Pseudomonadati; phylum Pseudomonadota; class Gammaproteobacteria; order Pseudomonadales; species Pseudomonadales bacterium. The sequence goes on along the minus strand of JABSRR010000023.1, from coordinate 7,049 downwards.
TCAGGTGCAGCAGAAGATGTCATCAATTCAACCCGGTTTTAAAAAACGTACAAGCCGATATTATAACGGCATATTCGGTGTATAATCAGCCACTTACTCAAAATCATTATAAAATATGCTGCCCTCTCTTTCTCTCATCAATCGCTGCTTTGGCTACCTCGCCAGCTGGTTAATCGCGATCATGATGTTGCTTACGGTGGCAATTGTCGTGCTGCGCTATGGCTTCAATTTTAGCTCGATTGCGCTACAAGAAGCGGCCAGCTACTGCCATGCAAGCGCGTTTTTACTGGCCTGCGCTTATACGCTACGAGCCGACGAGCACGTGCGGGTAGATATTTTTTATGCCAGCATGTCGCCACGCCAGCAAGCCTGGGTGAATAGCCTTGGCAGCATTTGTCTATTGTTGCCGTTTGCGGTTTTTTGCCTGTACAGCGGCTGGCAGTTTTTTATTGCCGCCTGGCAGATTCAAGAAAGCTCTAGCGAACCTGGCGGTCTGCCATTTGTGTATTTACTGAAAGGGCTAATCCCACTGGCGATGCTGCTGTTGATTCTCGAAGCCTGCCTATTACTGTGGCAACACAGCCGGCGGCTGATTATGCCATCGGCGAAGGACGCCGCTTAAGTATGGAATGGCTAGCGATTTACCTGTTTCTGGCAATTTGCCTGCTGCTGATGCTGGGCTTTCCGGTTGCCTTTACCCTGGCCGGCACCTCACTGGCCTTCGCCGGTTTCGCGATTATTCAAGGTGTGCTCGATAGCAGCTATTTATGGGCAATGCCTGAACGCCTGTTTGGGATTATGAATAACCAAACCCTGACCGCAGTACCGCTGTTTATTTTGATGGGCGTGCTGCTTGAAAAATCCCAGCTGGCTGAGCGTCTGCTTAGCAATATGTCGCAGCTGATGGGCAATCGCCCCGGCGGCTTAGCGATTGCGGTGATCGTGGTCGGCGCCTTACTCGCGGCCAGCACCGGCATTGTTGGCGCCACAGTCGTCACCATGGGGCTGATCTCGCTGCCCAGCATGATGCAACAAAACTACCGCCCAACGCTTGCCACCGGCGTAATCTGCGCCACCGGCACGCTGGGGCAAATTATTCCGCCCTCGATTGCACTGGTGCTGTTAGGCGATGTGTTGTCCAATGCCTATCATCAGGCGCAGCTGAATATGGGCATTTTTAGTCCCGAAGCGATTTCTGTTGGCGATTTATTTCTCGGCGCCATCCTGCCGGGGCTGATACTGGTAGCGCTGTATATTGCCTATGTACTGTGGATCGCCTATCGCCAACCTGCCGACTGCCCAGCCAAGCCTGAGCCACAGCGCCCAAGCATCGCCCAGCTAATGGCTGGCTTATTGCCGCCTATTGTATTAATTATGGTAGTGCTTGGCTCGATCTTAGTCGGCGCGGCTACCCCAACCGAGGCTGCCGGCGTGGGTGCATTTGGCGCGCTATTGCTGGCCTGGCAATATCGACAGCTAAGCCTTGCAACGCTGCAGCAGGCATTACTCAGCTGCACTAAAATCAGCGCTATGGTATTTACCATTTTGATTGGTGCCACCATGTTCTCGTTGGTATTTCGCGGCCTTGGCGGTGACGAGCTGGTGCAACACGCGTTTAATCACTTGCCCGGTGGCCGCTATGCGGCGCTGGCGGTGGTGATGCTGTGCGTGTTTTTACTCGGCTTTATTCTCGACTTTATTGAAATCACCTTTGTGGTGGTGCCAATTGTTGGTCCAATCTTATTAATGATGGGTTTCGATCCGGTTTGGCTGGGCATTATGCTGGCAATTAATTTGCAAACTTCATTTTTAACCCCACCCTTTGGCTTTGCCTTGTTTTATTTGCGCAGCGTGGTGCCGGCAGATATTCGCAGCGATGTGATTTATCGCGGCGTGATTCCGTTTATTCTGATGCAGCTTGGCATGTTAATCCTGTTAAGCCTTATACCGGGCTTAGCCACCTGGCTGCCGCAGCAAGTATTAGGGCGATAAGCATGAAAAAAACCGCCATGGCGCGACATATTTTAGTACGCACTCAGGCCGATGCCGCGCTATTAAAACAGCGCATCAACAGCGGCGCCGATTTTGCCAAACTGGCAAAACAGTACTCAAGCTGCAGCTCCGCTAAACGCGGCGGTGATTTAGGCGAAATTCGACGCGGGCAATTAGTCTCGGCGGTCGACAAAGTGGTATTTAGCGCACCGCTTAAACGCCTGCAGGGCCCGATAAAAAGCCCGTTTGGCTATCACATTATTGAGGTTTATTTTCGCGATTAAGCGCAGGCACTAAACCCTTGGCTGCGCTTTTGCTATATTCAGCTAAGATAAACACGCCATTTCGAACAATAAGCAAGGATGTCTTATGCAGCGGATTCTGTTTTCAAGCCTGCTATTGCTGTGCAGCGGCTGGCTTAGTCTGGCTTTAGCCCAGCCGGTCGACTCTCGCGTCGCAGCGCCCAATATTCAGCGCATTCAAGCAGAGGCCGATAGCAAAACCCAGGCCCTGAAACGCCAGCGCAATCAATGGCGCAAGCAACTCAAATTATTAAGCGGGCAGCAAAATGCTGATGATCAGCTGCTGTTCTTGTTAGTTGATATCAACCGCTATTTAGCCGCCCTCACCGTAGACGACTTTTTTTCACCGATCAGTGCCCGCGCTTATAAGCAATTAGAGCACGGCGCGTGGCAAGCGCTTGAGCTGGCCTACCTGCATCAGCGCCAGCACTTTATTGACATCTTACAGCTGCGCGAAAATACCCTGTCGCAGCTCAGCTATGCGCGCAAGCAACGCATTTTTAGCTTTGGCCCCGAGGGCATTCGGCAAATTTTATTAGAGATCAAAGTGATTGGCCTCAGCTTGCGGCTGCAGTGGCGCGGCTATTACCCTCGCCTACTCCGTGGCATGCAAGATATGCGGGTATCACCAATACCGCTGATTATGGCCGTGCTGCAGCTGATCTTTTGTGTGGTGCTGTTTCAGCTTTGGCGGCGTCGATTTTCAGCCAAGATGCTGCGCTCGCTGCAAGAGCAAGCAGAACAGCGGCAAGCCGGCTGGCTGCTCACACTGGCCCAACTGTATAGCGCCGTAAAAAATGTCGTAGAAGTTGGTCTGCTGCTGTACTTCAGCCTCTCCATAATCATTTCACTGCTGCAGCCACCATTAAGTAATTTAATCATCTTGCTGTATTTGCATGGCTGGCTGATCGCGCTGATTGCCGCGGCGATTCGCGCCCCGCTGCAGCAGCAGAGCGAGCCGCTGGCCAGCAATAGTCAACGCAGCTTGCGCGCCATCTGCCAGTGGACGCTGCTATTGCTCTGGTCTAACGATGTGCTCAATGCCCTGCATATGCATAATGCCATCATTGCCGACCGCATTTGGCTGATCCTGCTGATTCTCGCAGCAGTGATACTGTTTAAGCTAAGCCGGCTGTGGCGGCCCTGGCTTTGCGACACTTTGCAGCAGCCGCTGTTTGCCGATAGCCAGTTTGTGCGCCGCAGCGGCTTTGCAAAAACTCAGCAGCTGGGGCTATTTTGGTCTGCGCTAGCGCTGGTTTATGTGCCTGGCTATTTTGCCTTTCAGCGCCTGCTGCAATGGTCGATGCGTTTTGAAACTATTAATCTCTGGTTAGGCTACTTATTTCGTATTGAAGTGGCGCGCCAACATGCGCAAAGCGTCAGCGACAGCGACTTAAGCCCGCTGCCAGAATCGCTTTGTCAGATGTTTGAGCCTGGCTTTGCCACCACACATTTTTATGATGACATGGTGCAAGACACGCTGGCACAGATGCAGACCATTTTGCGTCGCGGCCACAGCTTTACCTGCCTATTACACGGCATCAAGGGCAGCGGCAAATCGGCCCTGTTGCAGCACTTGGTAAACCACCCTACGCTAACCGATCAGCAGCTGTCCTGCATTTATGTAAGTTGCAACAGCGACGGTTTTCCAAACTTGATTGAGCAGTTAGCCACGGTGATGTTAACGCATGAGGAGCTTGGCAGCGACGGTGACATCGAGGGCAGCAAAGACGTGATTCGAACACTGAAATCCTCTGCCGATATCGTTATCTGCATTGACGACTGTCACCACTTAGTTAAACCGGTGATTGGTGGGCTGCACGAGCTTGAACGACTGACCCGCCTGATTCGCAAGTCTAGCGATAAAATTTCCTGGCTGCTGTCTATGGACACCGCCGCCTGGCGCTTTGTCGAACGGGTGCGCGGCAATCGCATGCTGTTTGATATTGAGGCGCAAATGCCGCGCTGGCGCGAGGCCGATATCGCCAAGCTGATTCTGCAGCGTGTCGCCGATGCCAATATGCCGCTCGACGTTAGCGAATTCGCCTTACCCAAGCAGTTAGTGATTGCCGACAAAAATGACACCGAGGCGGTCATTACCCAGTATGCAAAAATTCTCTGGGAATACGCCGCTGGCAACCCAGGCGTCGCACTCACGCTGTGGCGCCAATCGCTGTTTTATAAGGCCGACTCTGAACAGCCCATCAGCAGCATGCCCGCCTCGGTAAAACTGCAGCTGTTTAATATCGCCGACCACGCCGATCTCGATAAGCTTAGCGTTAATATGCTGCTTATTTTGCGCGCGATTATGCAAATGGAATATGCCAAACGCGACGACATAGCCAACGTCGCCAATATTGCCGCCGACGATGTGATTGATGCGCTACGTTTTCTGATTAGCAAGGGCATTGTTAGCGTCAATAGCCAAAACGAATATCAAATTCAATGGTCAAGCTACCGCAGCGTTGTCTCGGTACTCAGCCGTAAACACTTTTTAGCAATATGAGGCAAAGCTCGATGCGCCTGCTTTTATTATTCTGCGGCTGTCTGCTCAGCACGCATTTGTCGGCCCAAGAAGTGCTCGCGGCACTGCCGGCTAACGAAGAACTTCAGCTGTCTCAGCTGTCAGAAATCATTCGCTGGTCGGGGGTGTTCACCTCGCTGATTGTTATCTTTATTGCCTACAGCCTGATTCGCTTTATCCATCGCCTGGTTGAACGGGTGTCCGAGCAGTTTGCCCAGCGGCGTTTATTTTTACAGAAAATCGAAACCGTCTCGCAGTTTGCCATTTATATCATTACCGCACTGCTGGTATTTAATTTAAGCCTGCGCATTGATGACCGCGTGCTGGCGCTTATTGGCGGCACCTTAGCGGTATCGGTAGGCTTTGCATTAAAAGATTTGGTCGCCTCGTTTATCGCTGGCCTAATGATTATGATTGATCGCCCGTTTCAAGTTGGCGACCGGCTTGAGTTTGGCGGTCAATACGGCGACGTGCTATCGATTGGCCTGCGCAGCGTGCGCATTAACACCCTCGACGACGATATCGTAACCATTCCTAATAATAAGTTTTTAAACGACATCACCAAAAGCGGCAATTTTGGCGAGCTTGATATGCACGTCGGCATGGATTTTTATATTGGCTACGATCAAGACGTCACCCTGGCCAAAGAAATCATTGCCGAGGCCGCGGCCAGCAGCCGCTATATTCATCTGCCCAGACCGATCACGGTGCTGGTCTCGCAGCACGTGATGGACAACTATATTGCCATCAAGCTGCGCCTAAAAGCCTACGTGCTCGACACCCATTATGAAAAGCTGTTCGAAACCGACGTTAACCTGCGCGTGATTAGCGAATTTAACCGCCAGCAGATTCAGCCCGCTGCGGTGTTACACCGCGATTTAGTGCCCGCAAAAACAGAGCAGCCAAGCGAAGAATAATTCGCTATGATAGCGCAAGGCCAGCTATATTGGCCTGCTGTTTAACGCTGTTAGCGTCGCGCTGCGACGCATAGCTTGAATAAACCTGCAAAGAGCCACGCTATGACCACATCACCCAGCCCGCTTGTTCTGTATGTTATTTACGGCCTGCACGCCTTTAGCGCCATCACCGGCCTGCTAACGCCGGCTTTTATCGTAACCGCGTTTCTCACCGGCTGGCCCTCGCTGCTGGCGGTATTGCTCAGCTATTTTGATCGCGGCAGCAAACGCGACAGCTACCTGTATTCGCATTATCAATACCTGATCAAAACTTTCTGGCTGGCGCTGCTGTGGCTGATTATCAGCGGCGTATTAATGGTCTCGGTGATTGCCTTTTTTGCCGGCCTAGCCATCTTATATATTGTCGGTATTTGGGTGCTGTATCGCCTGTTTAAAGGGCTGTCTTTGCTGATCGACGAAAAGCCGATGCCGCTGCCCGAGGCTTAAGCACTCGCGTCTGACGGTTATTACTGCGCTAACTGCAAGCGCAGCGTTTGCCCCGGCATCGCCTGCACCAGCGGCTGCAGCGAGGCCGCCACAATCACGCCCACTTTGACATAGCCACCAATGGTTTGCCGATCTTGCAGCATAATAATCGGCTCACCGTCGGGGGTAATTTGCAGCGCACCTAACGCAATCGGCTCCGACACAATGCCCTGCTGCAGCGCCGCCGGCAAGGCGATTGGCTGGCTTGGCTGCAGGCGATAGGCCATCCGGTCAGACTGCGCACTCAGCCGATACGACTGCTGCAACAGCTGTGCTAATGCCGCCTGGTCAAAATAATGCGCCTGATAGCCAAGCCTCAGCTCAAGGCAAATCGGCTGCAAATTTGAGAGGTTGGGCCGTAAACGATAGGGCAGCGCCTGTAAATACGGCAGGTCATAGCTGCGCTCAGGCGCGGCTAAATACAGCCGGTCATCGCGCTGCAAAGCTTGGCCATCGCCACGGTGGCCGCCCAAACCCTCTCGCGGCACACAGCTGTAGGAGCCCGCAATGCTTGGCGGCGGCGCCCAAAAGCCACCTAACACGGCCAAATAGCCACGCATGCCGCGCTGCACAAAGCGGCGAAAACACAGGGTATCGCCTGCCGCCACCCGCGTCACGACATAAGGGCTGACTTGATAGGGGCTAGCAGCACAGAGGCCATCGGCACGCTGCAGCTCAGCCGATAAATCCGCACCGCTAAGCACAATCACCGTGGCCGTATTAAAGCGTAATAGCAGGCCTGGGGTATTCACCTCCAGCACACAGGCGTTGGCCGCATTGCCCAATAGG
>JABSRR010000022.1 GCA_013215025.1 Pseudomonadales bacterium | reverse complement strand
AAGCTACACAGCTATCATATTCGCTATAAGGTGGCGAGTGAAACACCCGAAGAGGCTGCTGATTTCACCCCGGTTGAATCGATATTAGGCACCTTGCTGTGCCTTAGCCTGTGTATTGCCTTTGGGCATTTTTTAAATCTTTATTTAGCCTCACTGGGTATCAATTTGCCTGAATTTTTAACCGCGTTGATGGTTGGCATTTTTTTTACCAATGCAGCCGATGTCGTGAAACGGCCCTTGAACAACCGTGCGATCAATTTGGCCGGTGAAGTTTGTCTGCACTTATTTTTGGTGATGAGCTTAATGTCGATTCAGTTTTGGACCCTCGTGAATACTGCGGGGATTTTATTGGTGGTGGTGGTACTGCAAATGCTCGCCATCTCACTGATCGCGATTTTTTTAGTGTTCCGTTTTGTCGGTCAGGATTATGATGCCGCAGTCATCAGCTCTGGCTTTATTGGCCTTGGCATGGGCGCCACCCCCGTGGCAATGGCCAATATGCAGGCGATCACTAGCCGCTACGGCCCCTCTCCCAAAGCGTTTATGATTGTGCCATTAGTGGGCGCGTTTTTTATTGACTTAAGCAATGCAGCGATCATCAAGTTATTTGGCTTATTGCCGCTGCTGCAGCAAGGTTTAAGCCTGCCGCCTTAGAAACTTTTTAAACGTTTACAGGCTGCTTTTTATGTTCTTATTCTGTTCTGATTACTAAGCGTTTCTTACTCAAGCGCTTGGCTGCGAAGCCCTTAATAAGAACTTAGACTGCATTCATACTGTTTTCAGCCACGCATCGACAGATAACACGATTGTTATAAATCTTCACAAGCAAATTCGCGCATTCCATCGTATAATTTTCAAAATTTGAATGAGTTTGCTGTACATGACTGCTGTTAACCGACCCGCACCGCTTTATAAAAATTTTCGCGCATTATTTTCCGAGGGCTTTAGCATCTGCTGGGGCTCTTCAGCGTTTATCACCGTGACCCATATTGCTGCCCTGATGGGTATAGTGTGGTTGAGCCTTGCGGCAAATTCGCAGCTAATCTGGGCAGCATTAGCTTGGGCGATCGCACATGCTTTGCTAGGCTCTATTGCAACCACGGTTTATAGCCATCGTATGATTGCCCATAATGCGGTGAAAGATATTCACCCAGCCGTTCACCTGTTTTTTTGCGGCTTTGCTCAGTGTTTTGCAGCCCAGGGCAGCGTTCGCAAATGGGCCGCCGAGCATGTCATTCATCACGGTGTTGATCGTCATGGTAAACATCAGCTCGACCCCTACTCAGCAACTTGGTTTCCTCAAACCTGGCGCAACTTTATTTGGTCGCATATGCTGACCTTTTATTTTAACCACCCGCGCTCAGAAGAATTTCGCAAGGCCTATGCGGTAAAAAACCACCCCATTTTAGTCTGGCAAAATCGCTACTATTTAGTTTTGTTGTTTGGCTGGAATATGCTTTTCCCGCTGATTTTAGGCGCTATGATAGCGGGCCTGCCTATGGCTTTGGCGCTGTTCTTCGGTGCTATGCTCGGCATGATTTTGTGTCAGCACAATACTTGGACAGTCAACAGTATTACGCATTTATGGGGCTTTACCCGCGGCCTTAAAAGCTCGGCGGTAAACAACTATTTTTGGCTTGGCCCCTTAGGTGAGGGTAATCACCACGGCGATCACCATGACTACCCGAGAGATTACCGCAACGGCTTTGGCTTGTCGGGCTGGCTACTCGACCCTACTCGCTATGTAATTTTAGCGTTGAAATCTTTGGGCTTAGTAAAAGGTTTACAACGCGCGAGCAAACAGCAAGAAGCAGAAATCATTGCTAAACGTAAGCTTGTCAATATGCAGCATCTTGGGCTTGCTGCCCAGCGAGCTGCCTCACTGTGCCCAGAAACCTCTGCACTGTTTGAGCAGCTGGAAGCCAAGGTTTTAGAATTAAAGCAAGAATGGATTGATGCCGCTACCCGCTTTGAACAATTGCGCCGCGAATCTAAATTGCTGCGCCATGCCAATGAAAGTCGTGAGGCAATTGCAGAAGAACTGCGCTTAGCAAAAGAACAAATGCGTAACCGCAAAGATGCCTTTATGTCGGCGGTGAAGAGCTTTACTTATCAATCAGGCATTTATGCGCATTAATGCCCATAAAGGCGCATTGATTTAAATAAGTATGTAGTGGCAAATCAAATATCTAGTTTTATTGTTGCTTTTGTAAATACCGCTGCTGTTTTTGTAAATACCGCTCCGCCTGCAGCAAGGCGGCAACCGATATACAGTCCGTAATTTTACCCGCATCAAGCCAGTCTATGGCCTCGGTAAATGGCAGCTTGTGTACGATGAGATCAGCCTCACTGGCTTCTAACATTTGCGCTGTTTGCGTCAGTTCTAGTGCTAAATAGGCACAGCCTTGCTCATCAGTGACTGAATTAGAGGTGTGATAGTTACCTAGTTTAAGCAAGCGCTTGGCGCGTAAACCGGTCTCTTCTTCTAATTCTCTGAGTGCTGCCTGCTCAGTGTCGTCATCACGCCCACATCCGCCCATCGGGATTTCCCAAGCATCCTCGGCCAAGGTATATCGGTATTGCTTAACAAGATAGGTATTACCTTGATCATCAATTGGCACAATGCCAACCGCTTGACCTTTAAAATGGACGCGGCCATAGATGCCTGGGGTACCACCAGGTGTTGTGACCTGCTCATGAAACACTTCAATCCAGGGGTTTTGGTAGACTTGTTCGCTGGTATTTTTACACCATGGCCCCAACTGCTGAGGGCATGCGGCTTTATGTTTACTGCTCATTCACTGACCGCCGTTTGTTCCAGCGATTGAATAAATAATAATAGCTGTTCGGTGAATATATCGTTTTTATCGCCCGCCACCATATGTTTAGCCTCTTCAACATCCACATATTCGGCATGTGGCACCAGCTTTAAAAATGTTTCAACCTGCTCTTTTTCAACAATATCAGACTGCTTGCCACGCACTAAAAAAACCGGGCAGCGCAGAGCAGCCGCGGCAGCTAGCATTCGCTCAGAACCACCCTGCCGACGATGTTGAATATCCATGATTTTAGGGTCCCAGTGCCAATACCAACGGCCTGAGCGCAGCCGTAAATTTTTCTCCAGCCCTGATACATCTTGCTGTCTTGGCCTGCCAGTGTATTCAGCGATCACATCGGCCGCATGCTCGAGGCTATCAAAGCCATCATTTAAGTGCGCATTCATAAACGCGAAAATAGCATCAGTGCCCTCTTTCTTGAGGGTTGGCGTAACATCAACTAAAACAATGGCACGATAACTGTTTGGCTGAATCTCACCCTCAACCACCATCGCCGTTAAGCCACCCAAAGAGGCGCCTACCAAGATGGGTTTCTCTGCAGCTGTTGATAAGGATTGCGCTAAATGCAATTGATCGCCAGCAAAGCGGTCAATATTATATTCACCATCGTCCGACCAGGTACTGTCACCATGACCGCGATGATCATAACTCAGTGCATAATAGCCCTGCTCAGCTAACAACTCTGCCGTTTTTTTCCACGCAAAACGGGTTTGACCACCACCGTGCGATAAAATAATCGGCGCAGCTGCGCTGTCGCCAAACGCGCTGCAACATAGACTCACACCGTTAGTTGTGGCTAGCTGATAAACACGCTCTTTGATCTGTCTACTACTCATATAAATGTACTTTTTTATACCGCAAAACGCGTACAGTGAATGCCTTTAGCATGCTCAATGGTGGCAATGCACTCATTACAGTGTAAGCAGCGGCTTTTATAGTTGCTATCGGCTTGCGCTTTTTTAACTAGGTCGCGGTCGGCAAGTAATGATCTGCCAAGCTGCATCAAGGGGAAGCCATTTGACAGCGTATCGGCGAAACTTTGATTGGTTGACGCACCACCAATATAAATAACATCACAGCTAACCGCCTGCTGAACGCGTTTTGCCTGCTCGGCAAAATACAATTCATGGTAAGGATAATGTTTAAACATCATGGCACCGGCGGTCTTTAAGATAAACTTCATAAGCCAATGCTTTTCCGCTTTAATCATCGGCGGCAATGCCGATTGGCCACGAAACATAATCATTGGATTCATCGTCGACGTGCCACCCGAGGTGATGATGCCGTCGATGCCTGCAGCATCTAACATTTTTGCTATTGCAACTGCATCATCATAATGTAAGCCACCTTTTACTCCCTCGGTGAGACTAATTTTGCCAATAATCGGAAAATCAGGTCCTACTGCTTTTCTGACTGCCGCAAGCACCTGCAATGGCAATCGCATGCGGTTTTCTAATGTGCCTCCATAAGCGTCTTTCCGCTTATTGGTGAGCGGACTCATAAACTGACAAAGACCATAGCCATGGCCGAAATGAATTTCCAGACAGTCAAAACCCACCGATTGCATAAAAACTGCTGCGTCATAATAGTTTTGAACTAAGGCATCGATATCCGACTGCTGCATTTTGCCGTTATAAAACATGCCGTAGGCAAAACCGAGCAAATTGATACCGCGGCTCGGCCCTAATGGAAAACGACGCTGTAGCTGTCGATTTTTGGTAAATGCACCGCAGTGACCCATTTGCCCAGACACTTTGGTGCCTGCGGCATGAAGCTCATCAATCAAGCTGCTCAGATCAGCACGAATACCCTCATGCATATACAGCATATTTTCATTGATGCGACCATCTTGCTCGACCGCACAATAACCCAGCGTAGTCATCGCCAGACCGCCCTTTGCAAGGCTTAAATGAAAATCTCGGTACGCTTGCGAAATACGGCCATTTGGCGTCATACCTTCGTAGGTACCGGCTTTTACAAAGCGATTTTTTAATCTAAGGCTATTCAGTTGATAGGGTGTGAAACAGTCTTGTAGTGATGCGTTCATAGGGCTGAGATATAAGGCTAGTTGTTATAATTTTCAGGCCGACCATCATAGTGTGAAGCCGATATGCACTCAAGTAGCAGTTACTAAATCCGATTCAGTAACATGAGCTCGCGTGGGTGCGGATATAAATAGCTTGATTGGCTGATATAGTCGTTGGGATATACGCGAAAGTAGTGACGCATTAAGGTTATTGGTACGATTAACGGCAACATACCCTGATGGTACTGCTGAATACTATCTTGCAGCTCTTGCTTGTCTGCTGAGCTAAGATAAGATTTTAAATAGCCTTGAATATGCTGCAATACATTAACATGGTTTTTGCGCGTTGCCTTGATCGTTAAAATAGCCATTAACTCATGCAAGTAATGTTGCTGGAAAGCACTGAAATCGGCCGCTTTAACCTTAGCTAATGCCTGACCCAGGGCTCGGGTGCGATGCTGATCATGACTGTACAAGGTGTATTTTAAGCTGGCGTGAAAGGCCATTAATTGGCTTAAAGTCATCCCTTCAGCGTCTAGGTCGCGCCAACGCTGATACACTAACACACGGCTGATAAAGTTTTCGCGAATCACCGCATCACCCAGCCGCCCTTCTTCTTCGATCGGCAGATAGGGTAATTGTTGCATCAGCGCTTTAGCAAAAATGCCAACGCCGTGATGGGTGGTGTGCGCACCGCCGTTAGGGCTAAGATGGTAGACTTTGACACGCTCCATACCACAGCTTGGTGAGCCTTTTTTCAGAATGTAGCCGGTAAGGTCCTTGCACCAGTCAAGCTGCTGTTCGGCAATATCGGTGAGCGCCTGAGTATAATTTTGTTCAGGATTTTTCGTCGCTTGGCATTCAATATCGCCCTCGACGTCTACCAAACGAATGGTTTCGCGAGGTACGCCAAGTCCGATCGCCATTTCCGGACAAAAGCTGCGAAAATCAAAGTAGTCGCCCAGAGTTTTGCAAATATAACTGTGCTGCTTATGTCCGCCGTCATAGCGCACTTGCTCGCCTAATAAACAGCTGCTAATGCCAATTAAGGGTCTATTCTCAGAGTCAACTTGCATAGTGAAGACCTTAGCTAGTCGCGATTAGTAGATGACAGTCACGGCAGTCTTAGCTGCTGATTGGGGTTTTGGCGCCAGTTAAACGCCTCTGATTGAGTGCTTGGGTCACCAGGCTGCTGCACTGGATTGCCACTGGGAGAAATACGCATGCTAACGGTAACTTGATCAAACTGTTGCAGCGTAAACTGCGGCATCATCGCGGCCTCCGCATCTAATACCACGGTCGCCGGCAGTTCAGACAATAAAAACCGTTTCGCTGCAAGCGGCATGGGCGGCCCATCAACGGCTCGGGCAAAAATAAATACAACCGTATCCGCTGCATATTGCTGTCTAAGCTGGTCCGAGATTTCAACTGTTACTCGCAAGCTTTCGCTGGCTTGCTCAAGCGTTTGTGCTGGCTGCTTTGCTGGTATCGGATGAGTCTCTGATGTTGCGTCAGTCAGCGGCTTTGCAGGCGGCTGCGCCATAAGCGAAGCCGACCCAGCAAGTTGCGCCTTTGCCTCATCAATGCCGCGCTGAATCATTTGCGCGCGCTGGCTGTTTGGCGCTAATAGCGGCAATAATTTCTGCCATGCATCCAGTGCTTGCGTGAAGTCCTGTTGCTCATAGGCAATGATTCCCTGCATGCCCAGCATGGTAGGCTGCAGCGGGTCAAGTTGCAGGGTTCGATCCATAGCGCTAGCAACATCTGCGGTTAACACGCGGTTAGCCGACAAATATAAGGCCTGGGCGTAAAAGGCTTGAGCTTGCGCATCGTCAGGCAGCAATTCGGCCACAACGGAGTAATGGCTTAAAGCTTGGTCAAATTGGCTATCCGCCATCGCCAGCTGTGCGAGAAATAGTCGGTAATCAATTGCATCAGGACGATCGAGTAAACGCTTTTGAACCCGCTCAACAATGTCACTGAGCTGTTGTTGATATTGCTCGGCTGACTCGACTTGCGCCAAGGCTTGCATTGATTGACTGATTTGCCAATCCGCATAGGCGCCAATGCGCCAATAGATCATCAGGGCTAGCAAGGGCAGCAACAAAGCTAATACAAACCAAGGCTTTTTGGGCATTTCGGCCTTGGTTGAGGCCGCTGACAAGAGCGAAACCTGCTCGATTAATTCACGCGCCTGCTCGGCATACAGTAAATCGAAATCGGCTTGGTCTATCAGCCCCTGCTCTAATTCGGTTTGATGTTTTAGCTGGCGCAGCTTAAACATCGCGACATATCGCTGTATGCGTTGTTGCTGAAGCTGATGCACATCAGGGGCATGGCGCTTTAAGGAAACCACCACAACCGCGGCAGACAGCAATAACAAAATGGCAACAGCAATATAAAACAACATACAACACTACTTAAGCTTGGTTCGCGATAATCTTGACCAACTGTCGATCCGCTAAAATCAGTAAGATAATTGGCAGCACAAAGGCAATGGTGAGAAATACTTCGATACCCAATAAGGGCTCACCCAAAAACAATACTTTAAACAAGAAGATGAGTACGGGACTCAGAATAGATAGCACCAAGACCAGTAAGATCAGGGTTTTTTGACTGGCCTCTTGACCACTTTTTTTCCATAAATACCATTTAATGCCAGCTACTAACAGCGCGGTTAGCACGGCAAATAGATATTGCGCCGTATTATAAAATAAGTAACTGACCTGCCCTATTAACAGCAGCAATGTTGCGCTGGCGACAATGCCGCGGGTTCGTTTTAACTGTTTTAACTCACTAGCTGTCATGCTGGTTCCTTGTCTTTATTTGAGGGTTTAATACCGCTAATCCGTATTCAGCAGCTGTAATGTCGAGAGTATTTCATCGACGACTGCATCATCCATCCCTTTATTATCCTCATCCATGCCATGAGAAATCAAGAGTACGCCATGCGCCAGTTCGCAAACCCACTCACGCCAAAACACGCCATCTTCATTGAGCTCATGATAAAATGCAGACTGCTCTGCCAGAACCGTTTTGATTGCATTAGCCGGTATCACATCAGCAAGAATGGCATCTTTTGATACACTGTCATCGGTTAGTATGGGCGTCAACTCCAGTGTACTGACCTCAGACTCATCGCTGATCACGATGGTTTCATCATCCTGCTCAGCAAACCACTCGGGCGGTAAATCTATGCACCAGTGATCGGTTTCTAATGTATCCATATTAATAGTCTTCTGTTAACGGTTTGCGCATTAATATAGCATCACAGGCACCGCCTTGGGCATTGTGATAGTAGTTTTTGCGCCGCCCTTCAGCTTTAAAACCCTGCTGGCAATAGAGTTTTATCGCTGAGTGATTATCTTCGGCGACTTCCAATAAAATAGCCTGCTGGTTTGACGCTTTCGCTTGCGCATATAACTGCTGCAACATTATTTTCGCCACGCCACGCTGTCGCATCGACGGTGCAACAACAATCGACAGTAGCTCACTTTCATCAAACAAGCTGTGCCAAATATAAAAACCGATAGCATCTACATCAGCTGCTGTTTTGGCCAGCCAAATTTGTTGGCGGCTTAGATACGGCGCTAGCTGCTGCTCTGACCAAGCGCGGTAGGCAAACTGTTGAAGCTTAATCAACTGGGTAAAATTTGACGCTTCAGCAAGTTCAAGCTGAATCAAAATTGCTGCCTAATTGCCTGCCACAGCCGTGCTTTTTGCTCTGGCTGGTCGAAATAACTGGCAACATCATTGACCAGCAGCATGGGCTTATTTAATAGCTCAAAAGCTTGATAAGCATCAGGGGATGCCAAATCAGACTCAGGCTTACATACAGCCTGAGCAGCAAAAACAATACCATAGTCAAAGGCTTGTTGTTCAGCTAAGGTTTGCAAAAAGCTGCTTAACGTTGCCTCAAGCATGGCATTAGCATTAACCGCAGCTGGCATTTTTGGGGTTGGCGGCCAATTAAAGCTTGATTCAATAAAGCGCGGTTTGAACGCCTTCGCTTTATGATTAGCATCAATCGCTGCGCGCCATGTATCGCAGGCATAAAATACATCAGATAAGAATCGGTAAAGCATGCGCTTACTGTTTTGATCAGCACCAAAAACGCTTAAGTCTAACACGAACAATAGATTATCGAACTGCCAGAACCAATACTGAAATGCCTCAACCGCGGCCTGTTTGCCAATAGGCTTTTGATCACCTGACGCATCACGGGCTAGATCATGCGCTAAATCACTGAGCGAATCATTCGCAGGTGCCGGCGCTGGTTGATGAGTTGAGGAATCGAGTTGTTCGCTCGGCGCGGCGTGCGCAAGCGTTGTCTCGTCATTCTCTGAGCTTGAAACGCTGGGCGGCGCTACCGCGTTTTGCTCAAGCAGCTGTGATAATGTTGCGCTGCGTTCTGATTCGCTGCGCTCTGCAGCCGCGTCAATACTAACGTTATTGTCAACGGGGCTGTGGTTTAGGTGATCAGTAGCAGCATCGGCATGAGATGGCTGAGCCATATCCGCTGCGTCACATTCTAACTCTGAATGCGACGCAGCTAAGCGCTGACTGGGTTTAGCACCCGCAAGTCTAAAGCGAGGCAGTAATGGTGATACGCCCATCGCTTTCAGTGCTTGCTGTCTCAGTGACTCATGCATAGTGACGCTGGGCTACACCCCTTCTTTTTGTGGGTGCGCCTTGGTGCCAGTAGCCAGAATATTCAAGGCATTGATATAGGCTTTCGCCGAGGCAATAATAATATCGGTATCTGCCCCCAAGCCATTCACTAAATGGCCATCTTTTTGCAGCCTGACGGTTACCTCGCCTTGTGCATCGGTGCCTGAGGTAATATTGTTGACTGAGTAAAGTTTTAACTCGGCAGCCGATTTTACTACTGATTCGATCGCCTGAAACGCTGCATCTACAGGGCCTGCACCCTCAGCCACCGCAGTATGCTCAGCACCGTCGATGGTTAAGGTAATGCTTGCATTAGGTTGCTCACCGGTTTTTGACTGCGAGCTTAAGCTCACAAACTGATATTGCTCAGATTCGCTGCTACCAGCATCCGTCAATAAGGCCTGTAAATCCTCGTCAAATACTTCATGCTTTTTATCCGCTAAATCTTTAAAACGTGCAAACAAAGTGGCAAGTTCATCGCTAGCTACTTGCTCATCATCAGCAAACTGATGACCTAAGGCTTCTAGGCGAGCTTTGAACGCTGCTCGTCCTGAGTGCTTACCCAAGACTAAGCGGTTTTCTCCCCAACCCACATCTTGTGCACGCATTATTTCGTAGGTTTCACGATGTTTAAGCACGCCGTCTTGGTGAATACCCGCTTCATGAGCAAAGGCGTTAGCACCGACAATGGCTTTGTTAGGCTGCACTGGAAAACCAGTAATATTAGAGACTAGGCGCGAAGTAGGCACAATATGCTCGGTTTGAATGGCCGTTTCAACCGGGAATAAATCGTGTCGGGTACGCACCGCCATGACCACTTCCTCTAACGAGCAGTTGCCTGCTCGCTCACCTAAACCATTGATTGTGCATTCGACTTGTCGCGCACCATTCATAACTGCTGATAAGGAATTAGCAACCGCCAAACCTAAGTCATTATGGCAGTGCACAGAAAATACCGCTTTATCGGCATTCGGAATGGTTTCGATCAAGGCACGCATAATTCGACCATACTCGCCCGGTTCGCCATAACCAACAGTATCAGGAATATTAATAGTGCTGGCGCCGGCATCAATGGCCTGCTCAATCACACGACACATAAAGTCAAACTCGGTACGGGACGCATCTTCGCAAGAAAACTCTACATCATCGGTAAACTGTCTGGCGTAACGCACCGCCTCAACCGCACGCTCTACCACCTGATCCGGCGTCATTTTAAGTTTGTACTTCATATGAATCGGTGAAGTTGCGATAAAAGTATGAATACGCGAGGCATTGGCCGGCTTCAAGGCTTCGCCCGCTCGCTCAATATCTTTTTTATTGGCACGAGAAAGTGAGCAAATACGGCTATCTTTAATCACTTTAGCGACGCTATTCACAGCATCAAAATCGCCGGGACTAGCCATAGCAAAGCCCGCTTCGATCACATCAACCCGCATTTTCTCTAGCATGGTAGCAATTCGGATTTTTTCATCTTTCGTCATGGATGCGCCAGGGCTCTGCTCACCATCGCGCAAGGTAGTATCAAAAATAATTAACTGGTCTTTTTTCATCGGTTTGATTCTCATCAGATCATGCTAAACCTCGGTTTACCGCAGTATTTTCTGATTAGCGCGGCTTCAGTAATCGCAGGCGCTAATACAAGAGGTTTAAAAACATATCGTTTTTTAAAATTCTATCAATTTTATCAGAAACGCAAGGGTTTACGAACAAAACGACAGTGTTAAGTAATAACAAAAGTTATCGATAAAGCTTTAGAAAGGTATAAATTAATGAGCCCAAACGGGCAGCAGCACAGAGCCCACGAGAATCGCTTGTGCAGAAGAAGAATTGACTGGAAGTAAGATAAAATCTTTCATAATTGAAACTTAACCTATTGTCAGACATTTGACAAGCAAGACCAGAGAAAGTTTAAACTTCCAGCCACATAAACCCTTTAATCGATGGCGCTCTGAATAAAACTTACCTCATGCGCCACGATATCTGGCAATAAATTACCATGATAGACCTCAAAGTGATCTCCATCATATGCATACAGTTCTACTTGCGGAATTTTTTCAGCGGTTTGCTCAACGGCCGTAAAGGGTGCACCTGCATCTTGCCTACCAGCCACCAACAAGGTGGGTACTGTGATTTTATCTGCCGTTGCAATAGGCCGATAGTCACCAGCCTTTAATAATGAACGCGCTGGAATCGCATTCTCCCAGGTAGATGAGCCACTGGCGATTTTAAAATAATGCGCTTTCCAACCAGGGTAATTCATAACCCCGTACTCCTCTGGCACTTCAACCACAGGTAATAAGACCGGTTTAGCGCCAAATAGCGAACCAATACTGTCTTTTATACCTGCGCCCATGCCTTTTAAGACACTGGTTTTGCTAACAACTTTAAACGCCTCGCGTGAACAGCAATGCGGTACCTGGGCCACGGCACAGGCTAAAGCCGAATCATTTGCAAACTCAGCAGCCATGGTCAAGCAGTGACCACCACCAAGTGAACTGCCCCAAAAAATTAATTTGCCGGGCGCTAGCCAGGCTTGCGCTTTCGCATGCGCAATAGCTGCACGCCAATCTGCCAACTGTGCCTGAGTGTCTAATACCTGCCTTGGCTGATTGTTTAGATTATCACTGCCACCAAAGCCGCGATAATCAAAATTTAATGTAGCAATGCCTGCGCTAGTTAGCGCCTTAATAATGGCACCGGTGCCAAACTGCCATTCAGTGGCAAAGCCGTTACCCATAACGACAATGGGCAATTTATCTTCTGCTGCAGCGGTATCGGGTTTATGAAAAAATCCACGTAGCGTTGAGCCGTTGACATTAAATTCGGTTGCTTGCTGTATCATGGCTTATATCCTAGATTAGTTTTCTTGTTGTGCAGTTAATCGTTTGTACTTATTTGAACTGCAGCTTATCGTTATTTTTTATTTGGCGAAAAACCTCACCGTTGAAAATTCATCAAAGCCGCCAAGGTCTGGAAAAGTGTGGCCCGGCTGCTGCATGAGCTCGAACAATGCAGGATGCTGAAAATCTTTTAGCCGTGAGTCGGCCAATAATATTGATTGTGCTGCAGGTATTAATGTATCAATCAGCGGTTTATTGTCTGCATCGTATAACACATCAGCTATTGTGCAAAGGTCAAGGTCTGCATTTGTATGACAATCAATAACTGACGCTACATCACCAACAACCTCTATGGTCGACTCGCAGCCATTAACTGAAGCATTCAAGGCAATCGCTAGCTGTGACAGTGGATCGATATCGCTGGCAAACACTTTTGCTGCACCAGCTAGAGCACAGGCAATAGCAACAACGCCTGAGCCTGAACCAACGTCCAATACAGTCTTACCCTTAACAAGCTGCGGATTATGAATAATCCAGCTGGCCATTGCATGGCCAGAAGCCCAGCAAAACATCCAATACAGCGGGTTTTGCATCACTTTTTGCTGCAAGTCAGCATCTATAGCCTGCAGAGGGTAATGCTCATCAATCAAGTACAGTTTGAGCCCATCGGTATTAGGCAACTCCACCAATTGCAAACTTGCATCATCGATAATATCTCGAAGCGCAGACTCTAAGCGCTGCAGTGCAGCGAGTGATGACATAAACTAATAAACCATAATGACAAGCAGACTCTAATTACAAAAAAGGTATAGCAATTGCTATACCTTTTCAGTCATGAGGTGCACATGCTGCAAGCCGTTAAGCTTCTAACTTGTAGTAATCCATTAATACCTGAGCTACCTCGGGGCGAGAAAATTCTGGCGGTGGCGCGATGCCGTTACCTAACATTTCACGTACTTTGGTACCTGACAATAAAACGAAATCTTCTTTTGCGTGATCAGGTGCATCTTTCATCATGACCACACGATCTAGCTTTTTAGAGTAAGCGGTGTGATCAGCTTTGTAAATTTCAATGGCTAAGCTACCCTCTGGTACACGCTGATCAAAAATCGTTTGCGCATCGAAAGCACCGTAGTAATCACCCACACCAGCGTGGTCACGACCAACAATAAAGTGTGTGCAGCCACAGTTTTGACGGAAGTAAGCATGCAGCACCGCCTCACGTGGCCCAGCATACAACATATCAAAGCCGTAACCGGTAATCATCACCGTGTTTTCTGGGAAGTAGTTATCCACCATGGTGCGTATACAAGTATCACGGACATCAGCTGGAATATCGCCCTTTTTCAATTTCCCCAGCAGCATGTGAATTAAGATACCATCGGTGCCAAGGTCATTCATGGCCATGCGGCATAACTCTTCATGGGCGCGGTGCATTGGGTTGCGGGTTTGAAACGCCACCACTTTATCCCAACCGCGGCTTTCTATCTCGGCACGAATCGACACCGCAGTGCGGAATGTATCAGGGAAATCGCCTGCAAAATAGGAAAAGTTCAGTACTTGGATCGGGCCTGCGACGATGAAATTGCCTTGCGATAAAAACGTCGCCACACCAGGGTGATCTTTATCCAAGGTGCCAAAGATTTCCTCGGCGATAGACGCTAGCTCTTGCTCTGAGGCCTCATCAATTGAAGTAATGCGCTGCACCGCAATCACCGGATTACCGTCAACATTAGGATCCAGTAAAGCAATTTCTTGACCAATCGATAAATCATCAGCATTGGGCAGCATATTGAGAACCGGCACAGGGAAAAACGTCCCGTCCGCAGTTTTTAAATCGCTGGCAACTGATTTAGCGTCTGCCAAAGTCATGAAACCCTGAAGCGGAGTAAAGTAGCCACCGCCCATCATCACGGCATTTGCAGCCGCGGCTGAGCTAACTAAAACTTGCTTAAGTCCTTGTGCTTTTTCAGTTACAGCGGCATTTTCTGCTGCATCTTCAATATATAGGGGTAATAATGTATCTGAACCAAGTGGCTTAATCATATAATGCCTTGCTCCTCAAGAGTGGTTAACATCACTTCAACTTCTTGCTCTAGGCTTTGTTTGTCAGAGTGAAGGTGTATTTCTGGCTTTAGCGGAGCCTCGTAAGGATCATCAATGCCAGTGAAATTTTTAATTTCGCCCGCGCGTGCTTTTTTATATAAACCCTTAGGGTCACGCGCCTCAGCAGCTTCCAAAGAGCAATCAACAAACACCTCGATAAAGGGAATACCGCCCTCATCATGCAGCTTTCGAACATTGTCGCGATCTTCAACATAGGGGCTGATAAAACTGTTAAGTACAATCACCCCCGAATCAGCCATCAACTTCGATACTTCGCCAACGCGACGAATATTTTCGGTGCGATCTTCAGCGCTAAAGCCCAGATTTTTATTAATACCTAAACGAACATTATCGCCATCTAAACGATACGCCAGCTTACCTTTGGCAAATAATGCTTGTTCCAGTGCTACCGCAACGGTTGACTTACCTGAACCAGAGAGGCCAGTAAACCAAAGTGTCGCGCCTTTTTGCTTTAACAAGCTTGCCCGATCATCGCGGGTAACCTCACCGTCGTGCCAAAATACATTCGTGGCTTTTTGCTCTGCCATATTTTCGGTCCCATTGAAGATAAAAAAGGCGCGTATTTTCGCATTAATTAATGTTTAAGACAATGCGATAGAGGATACAATGCCGCAGCGAAAAACGGTATAATTGCAATATTATAAGATTTAACTGGATAAACTATGTCAGCGAGAAAGCTCAAACAATTACAGCGTGATTTAGATCATGCTAATAGCTATGAAGACTGGCGCGAATTGGCACTCGAATTTGACCAAGTATCAGGTTTAGAGGAATGGAAACAGCGTCAGGCGTCTGAAATTTATGATCATCATCTTATCCGCTCACGCCTAAACAAATTAAAAGAGCTGCGCAAGCACGAAGAAGACGTTGAGTTGTTTTACACGCTCAACGAAGGTATTCACGGCAATTTAGGCGGCATGGGTAAATCTAGCCTGTATAACCACAGTAAATTTGGCACTAAAAAGTTAATTGTCGAGTATATCGACGAAGTTGTCGCCGCCCTTATCCACATTACGAAAATTCCGGAAACTAAAAT
>JABSRR010000021.1 GCA_013215025.1 Pseudomonadales bacterium | reverse complement strand
TTCGATGGCGATGGTGACAGGTTGCTATTTGTTGATGCCTCGGGTCGTTTAGTTGACGGTGACGAGCTGCTGTATATTATCGCCTCGCAAAAAACTGAATTAGCCGCTGAAGCTAGGGGGGTTGTAGGTACCTTAATGACCAACCTTGGCGTTGAGTTGGCGTTGAAAGAGATTGGTTTTGGCTTTGCGCGCGCACAAGTTGGTGACCGTTATGTTAAGCAGCTGATGCTAGAAAAAGGCTGGTTGCTGGGTGGTGAGTCATCAGGCCATATTATTGCCGCTGATGTGACCACAACCGGCGATGGTATTGTGGCTGCGCTGCAGGTGCTGTTGGCTCTAGCGCGCAGTGGCAAAACATTGGCACAGTTGCTTGCGCCGGTGCAAAAATTTCCTCAGCATATGATTAATGTGACTGTTCAAGATAAACACCATATAGCTTCGCTTGATCCGGTTAAATCAGCCATTGCTGCGATCGAAGATGAGCTGGCAGGTCGCGGTAGAGTTTTGCTTCGGCCCTCCGGTACAGAGCCTGTCGTCAGAGTCATGGTTGAAGGGGAAGCTGAGGCACAGGTCAAAGACTGTGCTGCTCGTCTGGCCATGATTGTCGAAGAGTATGGTAATAAATAAGTCATTGCTTGTAACTTGATAACTTAATCGTTAATATTGGCGGCCATTTTTAGGGGGCTCTATGGCGCAGTCATTAGTCATCGGTAATTGGAAAATGCACGGCAGTCTGAGTCAAAATCAGCAGCTAATCGAATCCATTGCCGAACAAATGTTTGAACTGGACACGGTTAAGCTTGCAGTTTGTCCGCCTGATATCTATCTTGCTCAGATATTGCTTGAGCTTGATGCTAATGAGCTACCGATTGCGCTGGGTGCACAGAATGTTTGTGCAGAGTCGCCAGATTCTGGGGCTTTTACTGGCGAATGCTCGGCGGCAATGCTGGCTGATCTTGATGTAAGTTATGCCTTGGTTGGTCATTCAGAACGTCGTCAATATTATGCTGAGTCGGATGCTACGGTGTTAGCTAAATTTCAGCAGTTGATTGCCAAGAATATTAGCCCTGTATTGTGCTTAGGTGAAAATTTAGCACAACGAGAAGCTGGCGATACCTTGGCCGTGGTTAAGCAGCAACTTTGCGCTGTTTTTGATGCTGTTGATATTGATGCTATGCAGCATTCAGTCATCGCCTATGAGCCGGTATGGGCGATAGGTACAGGTAAAACAGCGACTCCAGCGCAAGCTCAAGAAGTGCATGCGTTTATTAGAGAGCAGATCGCGAACTACTCGCCAGCTGCGGCTGAGCAGATTTCGCTTTTATATGGCGGTAGTGTAAAGGCAGACAATGCGGCTGACTTATTTGCTCAAGCCGATATTGATGGGGCCTTGGTCGGCGGCGCAGCGTTAAATGCTGATCAGTTTTTGAAGATTGCAAAAGCGGCTGAATCCGCTTGAGCAGACTATAGATATACTTTGGATTTTTAGATGTTAGAACAAGTTATTTTAATCGTTCATGTTTTGGCAGCAATCTTAATTGTTGGTTTAATATTACTGCAACAAGGTAAAGGTGCTGATGCAGGCGCATCATTCGGTGGTGGCGCCTCGGGTACGGTATTTGGTGTGCAGGGCAGTGGCAATGTTCTGACTCAGTGGACGTCAATTTTAGCGGCCTTATTTTTTGCCACTAGCTTGGGTTTGGCTTACTACGCCAAACAGCAGTCTAGCCTTACCGACGAATTAATCATAGATGTGCCTGCTGTAGAGTCGGTGCAATCAGAGTTAGGTGATGGTGAGGTGCCAGTGCTCGAAGCAGTGCCGGCAGAGCCAGCAAGCGTTGACGAAATTCCGGCGCTTGATTCAGGTGCTGCAGTGGGCGAGGATATTCCGCAGCCATAATGTGTTTTGCTCAGGTGGTGGAATTGGTAGACACGCTATCTTGAGGGGGTAGTGGCCTTTGGCCGTGCGGGTTCAAGTCCCGCTCTGAGCACCATTTTTCTTGACCCAGTTTTGACGCGTAGCTATAATTCGCGCCAAGTTTCAGTCTTGTTTTCGTCTAGTGAATGACAACCAGCAAGACCGTAGTAATTGGAGCCCAAGCGGGCTTTTTTTGTAACTTTTTTTTGATGCAAACAAGATATTGTATTTAAAATCAATAACTTGTTTGAGTTTAAAAATGGGCCTCGTGCCCATTTTTTGTTTCTTGATTAGGCAATGTGCAGCTTAGTTAAGTGCTTGCTTAGGAATATAATGTGGCAACAGTTGACAGTATTCGCACGCTAATTGCGCCATCCATTGAGGCGCTGGGTTATGAGCTATGGGGCTTAGAACTTATATCGGCTGGTAAATATACCACCTTGCGTGTTTATATTGAGAGCAGTAAAGGGATTACGGTTGACGATTGCGCCGCAGTCAGTCACCAGCTTAGTGGTGTGCTTGATGTCGAAGATCCAATTACTAGTCGCTATACCTTAGAGGTTTCATCGCCTGGCGTAGATCGACTACTTTTTAGTAAGGCGCAGTTTGAGCAATACATTGGTCAATTTATTCGTATTCGCTTGCATGTGCCGTTTGAAAATAGGCGAAAATTTGCCGGGGTGTTAACCGGTATTGAGGGTGATGAACTAGTCTTACTGGTTGATCAGTCAGAATATCTCTTGCCGCTTGAGGCAATAGATAAGGCGCAGCTTGATACGACCGTTGTGGTGTCGGCGAAGTCATAAGATTTTATTAAAGATGTAACAGGAATGTGCTGAGAGAGGCAGTGCTATGAGTAAAGAAATACTGTTAGTTGCAGAAGCGGTTTCAAATGAAAAAGGCGTTGAAAAAGGCTTAATTTTTGAAGCGATAGAACAAGCCTTGGCTATGGCAACTAAAAAGCGCTATGAGGAAGATTCAGATATTGTCGTCAATATTGATCAGGCTACTGGCGATTATGAAACTTTTCGCCGTTGGTCAGTGGTGTCTGATGAAGACCCTGCGATTTTAGGCGTCGAAATTTATGCTGAAGAAGCAAAAGCAGACTTCGGCAAAGATATGACGGTTGGTGAAGTTCATCAAATTCAAGTGGAAAATATTGATTTTGGCCGGATTGCTGCACAAACAGCGAAGCAAGTGATTGTGCAGAAAGTTCGTGAAGCAGAACGCGCTAAGGTTGTTGCACAATACGAAGGTCGTGTTGGTGAACTTATTAATGGCACCATCAAGAAGGTGACGCGAGATAATATCATTGTAGATCTTGGTAATAATGCTGAGGGCTTACTACCAAAATCAGAATTAGTCGGTCGCGAAATTTTCAGAATGGGTGACAGAGTCAGAGCGATTCTTAATGAAGTTGCCCCAGACAACCGAGGCCCACAGCTCATCCTAAGTCGCGCTTGCTCAGAAATGTTAGTTGAGCTGTTTAAAATCGAAGTGCCTGAAATCGGTGAAGAAACCATCGAAATTAAGTCTGCTGCTCGTGATCCGGGTAGCCGAGCTAAAATTGCTGTAAAAACTAACGATGGCCGAATGGATCCCGTGGGTGCCTGTGTGGGTATGCGCGGTGCTCGCGTTCAAGCTGTATCTGGTGAGTTAAATAATGAGCGTGTAGATATTATCCTTTGGGATGAAAACCCTGCGCAGTTAGTTATTAATGCCATGGCTCCAGCCGATGTTGAATCTATTGTAGTAGATGAAGACGCGCATGCAATGGATGTGGCAGTAGCCGAGGGCGATCTTGCTCAGGCGATTGGTCGCTCCGGTCAAAATGTTCGTCTTGCCTGTGAGTTGACAGGTTGGAAGATCAACGTGATGAGCGTTGAAGAGTGGAATGATAAGCAGCAAGAAGAATCAGGAGAAGTGATTCAGGTCTTTATGCAGGCGCTTGATGTCGATGAAGATTTAGCTGAGGTGTTAGCTGAGGAAGGCTTCACTACCTTAGAAGAAGTTGCCTATGTACCACTCGAGGAAATGCTGGCGATAGAAGGATTTGATCAAGAAATTGCCGAGGAGCTTCGTTCTCGCGCCAAAGATGCCTTGTTAACTCAAGCCATTGCCAGTGAAGAAAAGCTAGAAAGTTCTGAGCCAGCTGAAGACTTATTGACCATGGATGGCATGGATAAACACTTAGCTTTTGTCTTGGCATCACGCGGCATTGTTACCATGGAAGACCTAGCAGAGCAGGCTATTGAAGATTTAATCGATATTGAAGAAATTGACGAAGAGCGAGCGGGCACCTTGATTATGACCGCACGTGCACCTTGGTTTGAAGGTGAAGACTAATCCAGGTCAAGTGACCTAACGGAGAGCTTAACGAATGGCAGAAGTAACAGTTAAACAGTTATCAGAGACGGTGGGAACCCCTGTTGATAAACTGCTTACGCAAATGAAAGAAGCAGGTCTTGCGCATACCGCGGCCGATGAGGTTGTGTCTGATGAAGACAAGCAAACCTTGCTATCGTTCTTGAAAGGCTCACATGGCAGTGACACCGAGGCGCCGAAAAAAATCACGCTAAAGCGTAAAACCTTAAGTACCTTAAAGTCTACGGGCGGCCAAGGCAAGAAAACCGTAAACGTAGAAGTGCGTAAAAAACGCACATACGTTAAACGCGATGCTGAAGAATCTACAGGCGCTGCAACCGCTACTGTTGCTGAAAGTGATGCGAAAAAAGAACTTGCAAGCCAAGATGAAGCATTGCAAAAAGCACGCTTAGATGAGGCTACGAAAAAAGCTGAGGCTGAAGCGCAGGCAGCGAAAGAAGCTGAGGAAGCGCGTAAAGCTACGGAAGAAGCTGAGCGTAAAGTTAAAGAGGCAGAAGAAAAAGCTGCCAAGGCCTCAGCGGAAAACACAGAATCTAAGCAGGCGGCGAAATCAGCGCCGTTGAAAAGAAAAATTGACCCCAACGATCCTGAGGTTTTACGCCAGCAAGCTGCCGCTCGTAGAAAGGAGCAAGAAGAAAAAGAAGCAGCTGAGCGTAAAGCAAGGTTAGAGGCAAAAGCTGCTGAAGAAGCGGCGAAAAAGGCAGAAGCAGAAGCTGCAAAAGCGAAGGCAGAGAAAGAGAAAGCCGCTAAGCCTAAAAAAGCTGATGCCACCACGGGTGTAAAAGTACCGCTGCGTAAAAAATCAAATGATGATGATGATGCGCAAAAACCCAAAACCCGTACCACAAAAGAACGTGGCTCACGGGGTAAGTCTCGCGGCCATAATATTCATGTGCAGCTTACGGAAGACGGTGAATATGAGGCAGAAGAGACTTTACGCAGTTCACGTCGCAAAATTAAGCGTGCAGATGTCAAGTCTCAAGCCTTCCAGCAACCAACTGAAAAGCAGGTGCTAGAAGTTGAGCTGGGTGAAAATATCGTAGTTTCTGCCTTAGCCAGTCAAATGAATATTAAAGCTGGCGAGGTCATTAAAGAGCTTATGAAGCTTGGCGTCATGGCAACGGTCAATCAGAATATTGACCAGGATACGGCGAGTCTTGTGATTGAAGAGCTAGGCCATAAAGTCAAAGTAGTCAGTGAGACTGCATTAGAAGATAACTTGTTAGATGATTTAGTTTCTGACGAGGGCACGTTGGAATCACGTGCGCCGGTAGTCACTGTTATGGGTCACGTTGACCACGGTAAAACTTCGCTACTTGATTATATTCGTGAATCTCGCGTGGCCAGTGGTGAGGCAGGTGGTATCACCCAGCACATTGGTGCCTATCATGTGGAAACTGCCAACGGCATGGTGACATTTCTTGATACCCCGGGGCATGCGGCATTTACTGCTATGCGTGCACGCGGTGCAAAATCTACCGATGTTATCATTTTAGTAGTGGCAGCTGATGATGGCGTGATGCCGCAAACCGAAGAGGCGGTTCAGCATGCGCGAGCTGCTGGTGTGCCTATCGTAGTGGCGGTCAATAAAATCGATAAAGAGGCTGCTGATCCAGACCGTGTTAAAAATGAATTGGCAGCTAAGGATGTTATCCCCGAAGACTGGGGTGGCGATACGCAATTCATCGAGGTTTCTGCGCATACTGGACAGGGCATNGATGCCTTGTTAGAAGCTATCTTGTTGCAGGCTGAGTTACTTGAACTGCAAGCTGCGAAAGATATTCCTGGTCGAGGTCTGGTTATTGAGTCAAGGCTTGATAAAGGCCGAGGCGCGATTGCTACTGTGTTAGTGCAAAATGGTACGCTTCGTCATGGTGATATTGTCTTGGCTGGCGAAAATTTTGGTCGTGTTAGAGCCATGGTTGATGAAAACGGTCAGGCAACCAAGACGGCAGGCCCTGCAATACCGGTAGAAATTTTAGGTTTAGATGGTACCCCTGACGCCGGTGATGATTTCTTTGTCGTTGAGTCCGAGAAAAAAGCCCGCGAAGTGGCTGAGTTTAGAAACGTTCGAACTCGCGAGCAACGTTTAGCGCGTCAGCAGGCCGCTAAGCTTGAGAATATGTTTGCTAATATGGGCTCTGACGATAAACAGGTC
This sequence comes from Pseudomonadales bacterium, assembly GCA_013215025.1. Classification (NCBI taxonomy): domain Bacteria; kingdom Pseudomonadati; phylum Pseudomonadota; class Gammaproteobacteria; order Pseudomonadales; species Pseudomonadales bacterium. Next base: position 12,006 of record JABSRR010000021.1, on the reverse strand, counting down.
TTGAATATCTTAGTAAAAGCCGATGTGCGAGGTTCTTTAGAGGCGATTCAATCTGCTTTGCTAGAAATCGGCAATGATGAAGTTAGCGTGAATATTATAAGTTCTGGCGTTGGTGGAATCTCTGAATCAGATGTCAACCTAGCCCTAACCTCAGGTGCTGTGATGTTTGGTTTTAATGTTCGTGCCGATAATGCCGCGCGTAAGCTTGCTGAAAAAGAAGCGATTGATCTTCGCTACTACAGCGTTATTTATGACTTACTTGACGATGTGAAAGCGGCATTAACCGGTATGTTAGCACCAGAGCTACGTGAAGAGATTGTTGGTATTGCCGAAGTGCGTGATGTATTTAAATCACCGAAATTTGGTCTTATTGCAGGCTCTATGGTGATTGAAGGTACGGTATACCGTAGCAAGCCTATTCGTGTATTGCGTGATAGCGTGGTAATTTACGAGGGCGAGCTAGAGTCGCTGCGTCGTTTTAAAGACGATGTGAACGAAGTGCGAAATGGCATGGAATGCGGTATTGGTGTAAAGAACTACCAAGATGTACGTGCGGGTGATCAAATCGAAGTATTTGACACCAAAGAAGTCGCGCGTGAGCTTTAATCTGCAGACCTTTGTAAGGCATTTAGCATAATGGCTAGAGAGTTTGGTCGCCCAGAACGTGTGGCAGATTTTTTGCGCAAAGAGTTATCGCAAATTTTGCAGCAGCAGATGCGCGACCCTCGTGTCGGCTTGGCTTCGATTACCGATGTTGAGGTCAGCCGAGACCTTGGTCATGCTAAGGTCTATGTCACCGTTCTAGGAAGTGATAAGCCAGATGATGCTCAGCAGGCAATCGCGGTGCTTAATAAAGCGGCGGGTTTTTTTCGCTCGCAAGTTGCGAAAGAGCACAGTATGCGAATTACCCCAACACTTCGTTTCTATTTTGATGAATCTGTTCATCGTGGTCAGCACTTGTCAGCATTAATTGATAAAGCGCTAGCAGAAGATAGAGCGCGTGCAGATGACGAAACAGGATCTAGCGATTCAGCTAATCCATCACATTCTGATCCAGATGCCGAGTAATGCTGTGCTAGCCTGCTCAGCCATTTCCCACCGGCAGTACCGATAGCACCATGGCGAGAAAGCGCCGCGGTCGCGCAATTGATGGTATTTTGTTGCTTGATAAGCCGCAGGGTGTCACGTCTAATCGTGTGCTGCAGCAGGTTAAGCACCTCTTTAAGGCGCAGAAAGCTGGGCATACTGGAATATTAGACCCAATGGCCAGTGGCGTATTACCTATATGCTTTGGTGAGGCAACTAAGTTTTCGCAGTTTTTACTGGATAGTGATAAAGCCTACTCTGCCACGGTGCGTTTTGGTGAGAAAACGGATACAGCGGATGCTGATGGCACTATCGTGCAACGATGCGATACCGATCAGTTGTCTGAGGCACAGATTCAACAGGTATTACCGAGTTTAATTGGTGATATCAAGCAGATCCCCCCCATGTATTCAGCGTTAAAGCGCGATGGTCAGCCCTTGTATAAGTTAGCCAGGCAAGGCATTGAAGTTGAGCGTAAAGCACGTGATATTACAATTTTCAGCCTGCGCCTAGACAGTTTCCGCAACGCTGACAACCTGGTTGAGGCTGATTTTACGGTAAGCTGTTCTAAAGGTACCTATGTTCGAACACTAGCGGAGGATATTGCTAAAGCGCTGGGCTCGCTCGGGCATTTGACACGGCTGCAGCGAATCAAGAGCAGTGAATTCCTATTGTCAGAATGTGTCTCCTTGGAAACATTGCTCCAGATCGAGCAAGGTGGTGAACAGAGTGACTTAGATAATCTGCTATTGAGTGCAGAAGTTGCGGTAAATCATTTGCCATTAGTGGAAGTTACTGAGGAAACAGGGTATCATCTGCGCCGCGGACAATCTGTATTTGTCCCCAATGTGAAAACCTTGGGTCAAGTGCGGTTAAAAGTTTGCGGTGGCGATTTTATTGGGATTGCTGAGGCTTTAGACGACGGGCGTATCCAGCCACGTCGCTTAATTGCCGAAAAGCATGCCTAAGCAGTAACTTTGATTCGCCAAATACCCATAGCCTATCTGTAAATATGCACGGTTAGGCCGAATGATATAGCATATTAATGAGGAAACTAGCATGGCTTTAAGCGCAGCTGAAAAAGCAGATATCTTAAAAGATTACCAACAGGCTGAGGGTGATACAGGTTCACCGGAAGTACAGGTGGCATTGTTAACGCATAACATTAACAAGCTTCAAGGTCATTTTAAAGATAACAAAAAAGATCACCACTCACGTCGTGGTCTGATTCGCATGGTAAACCAACGCCGTAAGTTGTTGGATTACTTAAAGAAAAAAGATCAAGAGCGTTACGCTACCTTAATCGGTCGCTTAGGTTTACGTCGCTAATTGCGTCCAAGCTGCTTATTTAATATAAGCGCTCAAGATTAAAATCGGCGCTAGCTGTGTGCGAACATGGCTAGCGCCGATTTTGCATTTATAAGATTGGTAAATGCTTTACCCTCTTTTATAAATGGCTAGCACGGCTGTAATAGTGCACCAGAAAGTGCAGAGCAAGAAGGCACACATCTCTGCATGGTTGATAGAAATGAAATGATGAATCGTGTGCATAATGGAGAATAAACGTGAGTTTAGAACTAAATCCAGTGACTAAAAAAGTCCAATACGGTAATTACGAAATCACCCTAGAAACAGGCCGTGTTGCTCGCCAAGCAAGCGGTGCAGTGCTAGCGTCAATGGGTGGTACGCAGGTATTAGCAACAGTTGTTGGCGCGAAAAGTGCGGTTGAAGGTCAGGATTTCTTCCCGCTTTCAGTACATTATCAAGAGCGAACCTATGCTGCCGGTAAAATTCCAGGCGGTTTCCTTAAGCGCGAGGGTCGCCCATCAGAAAAAGAAACTTTGACTTCGCGCTTAATCGATAGACCAATTCGCCCACTGTTCCCAGAGGGCTTTAAAAATGAAGTTCAAGTCGTAATTACGGTTATGTCGGCTGAAGCGGATGTTGATCCTGATATCTTAGGCATGGTCGCCACATCTGCTGCCTTGGCTGTATCGGGTATTCCATTCAACGGCCCGATTGGCGCTGCGCGCGTCGGCTTCTCTGATACTGATGGCTATTTATTAAATCCAACTTACTCTGAGCTTGAGACCTCTCGCTTAGATATGGTGGTTGCCGGTACTACAGACGCAGTCTTGATGGTTGAGTCCGAAGCCGATGAAATGACAGAAGATCAAATGCTGGGTGCAGTATTATTTGCACACCAAGAATACCAAGCTGTGATTAAAGCGGTGCAAGCACTAGCTGACGAGGCAGGTAAACCGCGTTGGGATTGGCAAGCTGAGCCGGCCAACCAAGCATTGATTGATGTTGTTGATGCCGAATGTGCGCAGGCGATTGGTGAAGCGTACCGTATCACCGACAAAATGGAGCGCTACGCCGCTGTTGGTGCGGTTAAGGCTGCTGCGATAGAAAAATTCGGCGGTGAAGGGTCAGAGTTTGCTGATGCAGATATTGCCGATACGATTAAGTCGCTTGAGAAAAAGACAGTGCGTCAGCGCATTATCAATGGCGAGCCACGTATTGATGGTCGCGACAGTAAAACGGTGCGCGGCATCAAAGTTGAAGCCGGTGTTTTAGCCAAAACCCATGGTTCTGCGATTTTTACCCGCGGCGAGACCCAAGCAATCGGTGTTGCTACATTGGGCAGCCTACGTGACGGTCAGATCATCGATGGCTTGAACGGTAAAAAAGACGATCACTTTATGCTGCACTATAATTTCCCTCCTTACTCAGTAGGTGAGGCGGGCCGTATGGGTGGTGTTGGTCGTCGCGAAATCGGCCACGGTCGCTTAGCACGTCGTGGCTTGGCGGCAACATTACCAACGGTTGAAGAGTTTCCTTACACTATTCGAGTGGTCTCTGAAATTACCGAATCTAATGGCTCATCGTCAATGGCCTCGGCTTGTGTAGGATCACTAGCATTAATGGATGCGGGTGTGCCAGTAAAAGCGCCAGTAGCGGGTATTGCGATGGGGCTGGTAAAAGAAGGTAACGCATTTGCTGTATTGACCGACATTTTAGGTGACGAGGATCACCTCGGCGATATGGACTTTAAAGTCGCGGGTACTTCTGAAGGTATTACTGCCCTGCAAATGGACATTAAGATCGAAGGTATTACTGAGCAGATCATGGATATCGCGCTGAAGCAGGCGCAAGATGCACGTTTGCATATTCTTGGTGAGATGAACCGCGTTTTGGATAAGCCGCGTGATGGCGTTTCTGATACTGCTCCGCGCATGCACGAAATGACAATCGATAAAGATAAGATTCGTGACGTGATTGGTAAAGGTGGTGCTACGATTAAAGGCATTACCGAAGCAACTGGCGCAACCATCGATATTGAAGATGATGGTTCATTACGCATCTATGCGGCTAACGGCGAGCAGTTAGAGCAAGCTATCGCTGCGGTTGAAGGAGTTGTTGCTGAAGTTGAGCCTGGTACGGTATATCAGGGTAAAATTACCCGTATTGTTGACTTTGGTGCCTTTGTCGAGGTTTTACCGGGCAAAGAGGGTTTGCTGCATATCTCGCAAATTGCTCATGAGCGGGTAGAAAATGTCAGCGATTATCTGAGCGAAGGTGAACAAATCGAAGTGAAAGCGCTAGATGTGGATAATCGTGGCCGCATCAAACTTAGCCGCAAAGAGCTTCTTGAAAAGCCATCGGCTCAACCCGTTGCTGAGGGTGACGCAGAGTAAGCGGTTTAGCATATATGCCAACACAGAGCGTCTAGCCTAAAACAGCCCGATACCATTCTTAGGCGAATGTATCGGGTTTTTTTATGCGAGGCTTGTGCTGAATGGCAAAGAAGTCAGTAAATAAGATGTATTGGGTGAAGTAAGTGAGACAATTATCGGTAATCTGGGCGATTGTAGTAGTGCTAGGTGTGCTCTTGTTTGCCGTATTTCGTCTAGCGCAACATAGCTGGGTAGCGCTGCAAATGCCATTAGGTTGGCTTGAGTATAGTGTGTTGCTGATCAACACTTTATTTATGGCATATTCAGAGGGGTATAAAGGCTTTCATCTCAGTTTTGCGCCGCGCTTTGCGGCGAGAGTGAAATACGTTTATCAACAGGGCCAGGGTGTCCAGCTGTGGCTTTCGCCATTATTTTGTTTTGGTTATTTTGGTACCACAAAAGCAAAGCAAATAGTGGCTTTTGCATTAACCATACTGCTGATTTGCGTTATCGTTTTGATGGGCTATATGCCCCAGCCCTGGCGTGGCGTTGTTGATGCGGGTGTGGTTGTCGGTTTAAGTATCGGGGTTTTGTCAATGCTATATTGGTTGCTGCAAGAGTATAAGCAGCTTGCTTATTTGCATAGCCCTGAAGTGCCTCAGCTAAGCTAGGCGCTAAATACTTAAATCTAGTCATAACTGCCCGGTTTGCCCCGATTTAAGGGCTTAATCGCGATCCTGTCCTTGCTTTCGGGTTAAATTTTTATGACATCGGGGAAAGTGTTTGCTATTGCTGGATGCAAGGCATACACTTGCGACGTTAGTTTAGTGTCATGTGCGTCTTCTTGTGATTTTCGCGTTTAGAGTATTGCCATTAGAACTGGCAAATTTTAATTTAACGGCTTTAGCCGAAACACAAAGAGAGTATCTATATGTCTGAAAAAGCAACTGGCACAGTGAAGTGGTTTAACGAAAGCAAAGGTTTTGGATTTATTTCACGCGAAGGCGGTCCAGATTTATTTGTCCACTTTAGTAATATCAGCGGTAACGGTTTTAAAACTTTACAAGAAGGCCAAGCGGTAAGCTTCACCGAAGGTCAAGGTCAGAAAGGCCCGCAAGCTGAGAATGTTGAAGCGCTTTAAGCAATCGACTTAATTCTTAAGCACACCCAAGCAAGTAAAAACGCAGCATTCGCTGCGTTTTTTCGTTTAGGCTTGCGTAAATGCTGCACCTCAAAATATAGGCAGTCTAGTCCTATTTCTTGCTGTTTTTTGAACACCGCGTTGCGAGCTTCAAATGACGCGTAATTTTGCAGTTGATAAGCCTAGTTGGTGTTGCAATCCAATCGCAAGCTATATCCCAGGTTTGGGGTGCAAGTTGCTCCCATTGTTGCCAATCATAGCCGATGCCAACCAGCACCGGCTTATTAAAGATACGAGCCGCTTTGAAAGCTAGGTAGCGATCATAAAAACCAGCACCCATGCCCATTCGGTCACCCTGTTGGTTGAATGCAACTAGGGGCATGATCAGTACGTCTAGCGATCTTGCGCGCACTGATTGTTTGCTCGTTGGCGCCAAGATGTCAAACGCGTCCGTACGTAAATTTTTTGTCGCTGATGTTTGCCGGTATAGCCGCATGGTGCGCTGTTTGCGATTGATAATTTTAGGTATGAAGCAGTGTCTACCTGTTTGGATCAATGCTAGCGCCGATAGTTCTCCATTGCTGGGCATGTACAGGCCTATTTTGCTGGCATTATGTAAGCCGGGTACACGAGACAGCTGTCGCTGCACGGCAAGACTTTGTTGTTGGATAGTTGCTGCTCGTAACCTATGTCGCCGCCGCTGTATGAGATGTCGTTGGCATTGGCGCTCGTTTTCAAGTGCCAGCGGGCCTTGTTGCTGCGTCGTTGTTGATTGATTCAAAGGGTGGATACCAAAAGTTTAACGAGGCTATGATTTAACGTTGACTATGCTTTAACAGCAGGCTATGCCGTAACGACAATGAGTTATATATGCTGAATATTCTGATGAAATAATAAATAAAAATAGAATAGAAAAATATAATCGATTGAAGCGATTAAAATGACTCTCCGCACTAGCGGACCCGGGATCAGCCCTTGAACCCGACGGTTCAAGGCGGAAACGCTGCAAGCAATTTGGGTTTCCCGCTGTTGCGGGTATACACGCCGTTGCCCGACATTGTTCCCTGGGTATATGTTTATCGGCTCGAGGACATACCAGGTTCACGCATAGCTCAGAGAGCCACTGTTCTAATGTATCGCAAAATGGCTGACTTGGCCAGATATAAAACTTAAATAAAATGTTAGCAGGTTAAAAAAGAATAAATAAAAGCGTTTATATTTCTAGCTGTTTTAAACGGTGTAGCGCTTCGTCCAATTTATGGTGGCTTCTTTTTACCGAGTCTGTGGTGGTTTCGCTGCTGTCTTGCGTCGCGCTTTGCAGGCTCAGCAGCTCATGAGCAAGATTCAGTGCTGACATCACCGCGATGCGCTCTAAGCCAAAGATATTGCCTTTTTCACGCACTTCGCGCATTTTACAATCTAAATGACTTGCAGCGTCAATCAGCTGTTGTTTTTCTTCAGGGGCGCAGGCAATTTGATAATCTTTGCCAAGAATGTTGACGGTTACTGAAACAGGCTGACTCATGCAGTTTGCTCCATTGACTTCAACCGGGTAATCATGGCTTCAATTTTCGCGCGCGCTAATTCGTTCTTTTCGACCAAGCGCGCTCTTTCAAGAAGCCAGTTGGACTCTTTAGATTTTAACGCATGGTTTTCTGTGTACAGTGTTTCACACAGCTGAATCAATTCTTCAATTTTGCGTTCTAGGGCAATAATCTCTTGTTCATCCATAACTTAGCGATATTTTGTCATGTAAGTTCATGCCTAATATAGTGCTGAGCTTGGGTCAGGTCAATCGATCTCAGCTGAGATTTTTATCCGGGTGATATTTTTCTCAAACTTCATAGCAATTTAGCTTATAATCGAGACAAATTTCTACAGGCAAAATCACCCTTATGTCGCAAGATAGCGCGGATTCCGCAATGCCCTTATTGGATTTTGATGAAGTCGCTGATTTAATTCTGCAGCTTGGCTCACAAACCTCACCTTCAGAGTTTCACGGCTATTTGGTCGGTCAGCTCGCTGCTGGACAGCGCCCTGATGCGCAACCATTAAAGCGTATTCTGATGGAATGTCTCGATCTGCAGCATGAGTTTTCTAGCGAGCAATTCGAACAGCTGCGATATATTCATATGTCATCCCTCAACAGCTTGATGGATGAAAGCTTAAGTTTTTACCCTTTACTGGCCGATGATGATGACGAGCTAGAGCTACGTTTGCAATTAGTGAGTCAATGGTGTCAATATTTTCTGTCCGGTTTTGCGACGGTAGAGAAAGCAGTCCAAGATATTCCTGAAATCGTAAATGATGCATTGAATGATATGGCGGCTATTTCTCAAGTTGGCATCGAGCCTGACAGCCTTGAAACAGATGAGGATATTGATGCAGCGGAAGAAGATTATGCTCAGCTGGTTGAATATATTCGCCTAGCCGTGATGAATATTTTTATGGAGTATATTCCTGCCCCGTCACCAGCCAGCCCGAATAACGCTGAAAACCCAGAGGGCTATTTGCAAGCACAAGATTTATTTCAACAACGAAAAATTCACTAGTAAACATCAGCAATGAAAAATTTACCGGCGTCATTGTTCGCCAAACGACGACAAGCCCTGATGGATGACCTGCTGCCCGACAGTATTGCCATCATTCCTGCCGCCAATGAATTACTTCGAAACAATGATGTGCACTTTAATTTTCGCCAGGACAGTAATTTTTATTATTTGACCGGTTTTAATGAGCCAGAGGCCGTGGCTGTTATTATTCCTGGGCGAGAGCATGGTGAGTTCGTGTTATTTTGCCGAGAAAAAGATCCCACTCGTGAATTGTGGGATGGTTATCGCGCAGGTCAGGAAGGCGCGATGTCAGAGTTTGCTGCAGATGATGCCTTTCCGATCGGTGATATTGATGAAATTTTACCGGGTTTACTAGAAGGTCGTAGCCGTGTCTATTACGCTATGGGACGGCATAAGGAGTTCGATGCCCAAGTAATGTCTTGGGTTAATCGTATTCGTGCTAATGTGCGTCAGGGTGCACACCCGCCAGGCGAGTTTTCCGATTTAGATCACCTGTTGCATGATCTTCGTCTGTATAAATCGCAAGAAGAGCTCACGATAATGGCAGAAGCCGGCAGAATCTCCGCAGAGGCTCATCAACGTGCCATGCGATTCTGTCAGCCCGGTGTTTATGAATATCAGCTAGAGGCTGAAATCTTACATGAGTTTGCTATGCAGGGTGCGCGTGATCCAGCCTATGGCTCGATTGTCGGTGGTGGCGCTAACGCCTGTGTTTTACATTACCGTGAAAACAATCAGCCCTTGCATGACGGCGATTTAGTATTAATTGATGCCGGCTGTGAATACCAATTTTATGCTGCTGATATTACGCGAACCTTCCCAGTAAACGGTAAGTTCAGTAAGCCACAGGCCGATATTTACAATATTGTATTAAGAGCGCAGCTCGCTGCTATCGAGCAAACGCGCGTTGGCAAACATTGGAACGATGCGCATGATGCCACGGTCAAAGTGATTGCCGAAGGGCTGCAACAACTGGGCTTATTATCCGGCTCGTTAGAGCATATCATCGCGACTGAAAGCTACCGCAAGTATTATATGCATCGCGCAGGTCACTGGTTAGGCATGGACGTGCATGATGTTGGCGATTATAAAGTGCATGATCAATGGCGTGAGTTAGAAGTAGGTATGGTGATGACCGTTGAGCCAGGTATTTATATCCCGCTTGATGATCATTCTGTGCCTGCAGAGTACCGAGGCATTGGTATCCGCATAGAGGATGATGTGGCAGTAACTAAACAGGGCCCTTGGGTACTAACTGAGTCAGTACCTAAAACGATTGCCGAAATCGAATCGCTGATGGCCAGTCGAAATTCTGATGCAGCCTAAGCTTGAGGTTGATATCGCAATTATCGGCGGCGGCATGGTGGGTGCTAGCCTAGCGGCGGTATTACCTGCTACTTTCAGCGTTGCTTTGGTTGAAAGCTTTGCGCTGCCTGATACCGCGAGTTTGGCTGCTCAACAAACCCCGCCAAGCTTTGATAGTCGAACGACGGCCTTATCCAAAAGTAGTGAGCATATTTTGCGTAAGGCAGGAGTCTGGCAGAGCCTTATGCCAGATCTGCAATCGATTCAAGATGTACATGTTTCTGATAAAGGGCGTTGGGGCAGCGTGTTACTTACCGAAGCACAGGAAGCTATGGATCAGCTGGGCTATGTGATCGAAAATGCCAAGCTGGGTCGGGCACTGCTAGCGCAAATCGCATCACAGGCGCATATTCACTGTTTAAGCCCGGCTACTGTAGATCATGTAGTCGTTCAACAGCAGGGTGCTTTGCTTCATTGTACTACCCAGCAGCAACCGCAAGACATACAGGCCAAGCTTGTGATTATTGCTGATGGTGCGCGGTCGAATATTTGTCAACAGCTGGGTATTCACATCAGCCATTATGATTATGGTCACCAAGCCATTGTTTGTAATATCGCAACAGACAGTCCGCATCAAAATATTGCCTATGAGCGCTTTACCGAAGATGGCCCGATGGCGCTGTTACCGATGCTACCATCGTCGCCTGGGGAGCATCGCAGCGCCTTGATTTGGACGCTTCCCAATGCCAAAGCAGAGCGACTCAGCAAGCTAAGCGAGCAGGAATTTTTAAGCGAATTGCAGCAAAGCTTTGGATCCTTTCAAGGAAATTTTTGTCGCGCTGGCAAACGCAGCAATTATCCATTAAGTCTGAGCACAGCCGACGAGCAGCTGCGTAATCACATGGTTGTCATGGGTAATGCGGCGCATAGCTTACACCCGGTAGCAGGACAAGGCTTTAATCTGGCTTTACGAGATGTCGCGGCGCTAGTGCAGGTGATTGAAGAAGCTGCAGCGCTTAACCAAGCTTGGTATAAATTAGACGTGCTTGAAAACTACCTCAAAAAACAGCAGCAAGATCAATGGCTGACGATTGCTTTCAGTGATATGTTACCTGATCTTTTTGCTAACCCTTCAGCTTGGATGAAGTCCAGTCGCGCTGTGAGTTTAATGGCGCTGGAGCTGCTGCCTTCAATAAAGTCGCGCTTTGTTAATTTTGCCACCGGCTATCGCTAATATGAATAATCATCTCTCTTATGACATTGTTATTATTGGCGCAGGTATCGCAGGCTCTGCGCTAGCTTGTAAGTTAGATGGTTCAGCATTAAAGGTGCTGTTAATTGAGGCCGGCAATGCCACAGCCGTTTCGCTTGCTGCGTCAGACAGTGTCGATGACTTCGACCCGCGGGTTAGCGCGCTGACACAGGCCAGCCAAGCTTTCTTGCAGAACATTGGCGTATGGCCGGCGATGTTGCAGCAACGCGTGACAGCGTTTCAGCATATGCATGTATTTGATGGCGAGGGCTCAGGCCAGATAAGTTTTTCTGCGGCTGATGTTGCTGCAGAGCAGCTTGGGCATATTGTTGAAAATCGAGTAATCGTCAGCAGTCTGCAGCAAAAGCTGCAGTTCTCAACCAATGTTCGGCTGCAGCATAATGCCCGTATTAACCATATGGCTCGCTGTGAGAAAGGTTACCGTCTAACCATGGAAGATGGTGCTCAAATTGAAACGCATCTTTTAGTTGCAGCCGATGGCGCTAATTCTTGGGTGCGTCAGCAGGCACAGTTTAAAACCCGTGAATGGGATTATCAGCAAAAGGCTATCGTCTGTACTGTCAGCTGCGATAGTTCGCATCAGCATACCGCTTGGCAATGCTTTACTGAGCATGGACCACTGGCCTTTTTACCGCTGCAGGATCAACAAACAGACGGTCATTTTTATGCATCGATAGTGTGGTCTTTAGACACTGCTGCGGCTGAGCAAATGATGCAGTTAGGCGAGACGGAATTTATGCAAGCGTTAACCACAGGTATTGAGCAGCGCTGCGGTAATGTCACGAGTGTAAGCCAACGATTTTGTTTCCCGCTACGTCAGCGTCATGCAATCAACTACACCAAACCGCACTTAGCCTTGATTGGCGATGCCGCACACACGATTCACCCGCTTGCAGGACAGGGCATTAATTTAGGGATTAAAGATGCTGCAGTGCTGGCTGAAGAATT
>JABSRR010000020.1 GCA_013215025.1 Pseudomonadales bacterium | reverse complement strand
GACTTTGATTTGTCGCGCTTAGCGGACGAGATTCCTGAATCGGCAGATCTAATGGCGGATGAGGAAGACGCCCCGGTAATTCGCTTAATCAATGCCATATTATCTCAGGCCGTGCGTGATCAGGCTTCTGATATTCATATAGAAACCTTTGAAAATGACTTGGTGATTCGGTTTCGCATTGACGGTGTATTGTCTGAGGTGCTGCGTCCCAAAAGAATGTTGGCGCCGCTTTTAGTGTCTCGCTTAAAAGTTATGGCAAAGCTGGATATTGCTGAAAAACGCATTCCTCAAGATGGTCGTATTTCAATTCGCTTAGCCGGTCATGCAGTAGATATCCGATTGTCGACCAACCCAACGTCATATGGCGAGCGCATTGTATTGCGCTTATTAGATAAGCAGGCAGGTCAGTTAGAGCTTTCGCAGCTCAATATGGCGCCGGCTGCACAACGTGGCTATCAAAAAACCTTAGCTTTGCCGCACGGTATTGTGTTGGTTACTGGGCCAACCGGTTCGGGTAAAACCACAACCTTGTATGCCGGTTTAACCCATATTAATGATGAGAGCAGAAATATTTTGACGATTGAGGATCCAGTCGAATATTTGCTGCCAGGCATTGGTCAAACTCAGGTGAATGCGAAAGTTGATATGACTTTTGCGCGTGGTTTACGGGCTATTCTTCGCCAAGATCCTGATGTTGTTATGATTGGTGAGATCCGTGATATTGAAACCGCACAAATTGCCGTTCAGGCCTCATTAACGGGTCACTTAGTCTTATCAACCCTGCATACTAACACCGCCATTGGGGCTATTACGCGGCTCAATGATATGGGCATTGAACCGTTTTTATTAGCGTCCAGCCTTTCTGCGGTGATTGCCCAGCGACTAGTGCGTAAATTATGTCCACATTGCCGTAAGCCGCACCTAGCCAATGAATCAGAGCGTGAATTATTTCAGCATTTGCTGGACGATGGGCAAGAGGCAGAGATTTATCAGGCGGTAGGCTGTGATAAATGCAATTATCAGGGCTATCGCGGCCGCGCGGGCATATACGANTATATCGAGGTTGACGATACGATACGACGGTATATTCACGATGCGCTGAATGAACAAGAAATCGAGCAGTATGCCAGAGCGCATTACCCATCAATTCGTGATGATGGCTTCAAGCGTGTGTTAGCTGGTGAAACAACGCTTGAAGAAGTGTTGCGTGTGACAGCAGCCTAAAGGTGAGGCATGGCCGCATTTAACTATCAAGCGCTTAATGCGAATGGCAAAAAAACCAAGGGCGTTATTGAGGGTGATTCAGCGCGTCAAATTCGTCAACTGCTGCGTGAGCAGGGTTTAAAGCCATTGCAAGTGTCCGAATCTGGCACTCAGTTGAAAGCTGCCAGCAGCAGTGCCAACTCCACATCGTGGCTGCAGTCATTCAATGCGGTCAAGCTTAAACCAAGTGAGTTGGCGCTATTTACGCGCCAGCTCTCAACCTTGGTAAGGTCAAATATGCCTTTGGATGAGGCATTACAAGCCAGTGCGCAACAAACCAGTAAGCCACAGATTAAGTCGATGATTTTAGATTTACGTGCGCGCGTATTAGAAGGGCATAGTTTGGCTTATGCACTGGGTGAGTTTCCTAAAGTGTTTAGCGGTATGTACCAAGCGATGGTAAAGGCCGGTGAATCGGCAGGATTTTTAGGTGTAGTTTTAGAGCGTCTCGCCGACTATACCGAGAGCTCACAGTTTACCCAGCAAAAAATTAAATCGGCGATGATATATCCATTGATTCTATCATTGGTTGCCTTTGCAGTGGTTGCTGCCCTGATGGTGAAAGTGGTGCCAAATTTGGTCAAAGTGTTTGATACCAAAGGCAGCGAACTGCCGGGTATTACACAGGCTCTAATCGCGGTCAGCGATTATATGGTTAACTATGGTCTGCTCAGTTTAATTGTGATTGTACTTGGCTTGTTTTTCTTAAGGCGATATTTACAAAAGCCTGCGCCGAAAAAAAAGCTGCATCAAATATTATTAAAGCTACCATTTTTCTCAAATTTATACCGCACCATTGAAACCGCGCGTTTTTCATCCACATTAAGCATGTTAGTAGCCTCGGGTGTGCCTCTTTTGCAATCACTGCGTATAGGCTCAGCGGTAATGAATAATGTTGTATTACAGGCGGTGGCGCAAACAGTTGCTGACGATGTGCAAGAAGGTAAATCGTTTAGTCGCGCGCTTGATAGCAGTGGCGAATTTCCACCAATGTTGGTACATATGGTCGGTGCCGGTGAACAAGCGGGTGAGCTGGAAGCGATGTTGGAAAAAGTGGCAAATAACCAGGAACGCGAGATTGATATGACGATCAGTGGACTGGTGGCGGTGATTGAGCCACTGATGATTGTATTGATGAGCGGTATCGTCATGACCATTGTGATTGCGATTTTATTGCCGATAATGGATCTGAATACTCTAACTTAATTTAATAATTGACCGGTTTTACCTAGGATTTACTATGAAAGTGTTACACAACAAATCATCTGGCTTTAGTCTGATCGAGATTATGGTGGTGTTGGTGATTATAGGCCTATTAGCCTCAATTATCGGTCCGCGAGTGATTGGCCAAGCCGAGGATGCGCGCAAGAAAAAAGCGGCGGCTGATTTTGCTAATATCTCAACGGCCTTAAAAATGTATAAGCTTGATAATTTTACTTACCCCTCAACAGAGCAGGGCTTAGACGCATTGATTACGCCAAGCGATATTTCACCGCAGCCAAGAAATTTCCGTGAAGGCGGCTATATGGAAAAGCTGCCGAAAGACCCTTGGGGCTCAGCTTATTTATACCTTAGTCCGGGCGAGAATGGCAGTTTTGATATTTATACCTACGGCGCAGACGGTATTGCTGGCGGTGAAGGTGAAAATCAAGATATGGGCAATTGGGAGTTAGGTGACTAAGCTAGGGTTAAAAAGCCTAGAAACGCTAAACACTTTCGATAATCACTTTTTTGCCGATGTTACAATCGATAACTTCACCCATAAATAAAACCCCGCAGCAGAAGCAGCGGGGTTTTTCGTTAATTGAAATTTTATTTGTGATGCTAATCATTGGCATGCTGATGTCTGTTGTGGTGCTATCGGTTGGTGACGGTAATCGACGTCAGCAGGTTCAAGGGCAAGCGCGTGCCCTGTACCAAGCGCTGCAGCTGGCCGTAAGTGAGGCGGTATTTTACCGGCGACAGTTAGGTGTGCGGTTTGATCTTGATACTAGTGACGTGCCAGAGCGTTGGCGCTATCAATTTATGCTTTATGATCCTGAGCTCAAGCTATGGCAGCTGATTGAGACTGAGGACCTAGCTGAGCATGAGCTCATGCCTGGCCTAACGCTAAGCCTAAGCATCAATCAAGAAGAGGTCATGTTGGGTGACATTGAAAAACAGGACAGGCGACTTTTTGAATTAGATCAAAATGTTCAACAACAGGCATTACTAGAGCCTGATATTTATTTTTTATCCAGTGGTGAAACGCAAAATTTTGTTTTACAGCTGATTGATAACGGAGTCGATGCGCAAAATTTTTCTGAACCCAATATCTACACCATAAAAGCAAATTTCATGGCGCAGTTTGAGTTTTTGTTACCTGGGCAGGCTGAAGATGAATAGTTGGCGGTTCGAGCAAGCATTGCTACAGCGCAGAATGGCGAAAGGCTTTACCTTAATTGAAGTGATGGTGGCGGTGGCAATATTGGCTTTAGCTTTACCGGCCATGCTTTATGCGCTGAGCAATCAGCTAGAAAACACCGGTTATTTACGGGATAAATTATTTGCGCAGTGGGCAGCTGAAAATGCTCTGGCAGAAATTCGCTTTGCTAATCGGCGCAGCGGCAATATCGCAAAATCACAACAGGGAGAGGAACAAATCGCCGGGCGAACCTGGTACTGGCGCAGTGAGGCTAAAGCTTTTCCGCAAGAAGAGTTCAAAGATATTATTGGTGTGCAGATCAGCGTATTTTTAAGCAAAGAAAACCGTGATCAGCAAGCTATTACTACCCTCACAGGTATTGTGCGACGCTTTGATACAGCGCCGCAGTCAAGACCCGCTTTTGCCGAACCGCCGACTGCCTCGACTACCCCTGCTAATAATCAAGACTCTTCCAATGCTGATGAGCCGGCACAAAACACAGAGTCAAACTGATGTCTGCTAAACCCAACTCTAGTCCACTTAAGCATAAAGCCAGCCGCGGTTTTACTTTAATCGAAGTATTGTTAGCCGTATCGATTACAGCGGTTGCCGCCATCATGGCTTACCAGAGTATGGATAGCGCCAGTCGATTAGCCGAGGTATCGCAGCAGCAAAGTGATGCCTTACAGCGCTTATCAACCGCGATGTTTTTTATTCAGAAAGATTTTCACCATATTGTTGCGCGAAAAGTGCGTAATCCAGACGGCGATGGTTTCGAAGCGGCATTTCGTTACAATGCCTTCTCACTGCCAAATCTTGAATTCACCCGCAGTGGTAAGTTGAATCCCCAGTTAGATCGATTTCAACGCTCGCATCTTGAACGTGTGGCCTACTATTTAGACGATCAAACCTTAATGCGTTATAGCTGGGCCATGCCTGATCACTACGGTGAAGATCCGCAAAAAGTCGTGCTGTTTGAAGATGTTGAATCGTTCAGTCTCTCATTTATTCAAGCCGATAATGCTAATGCCAGCAATCCATTAGCATCTCCCCAAACTATTCAGCAATGGCCGCCCGACGAATTGGCCGATGATCTTAACAGCTTACCGGCATTTGCTATCATGACGATTGAAACCAAGAATTGGGGCGTGCTGACGCGAAAATTTGAATTCATTGAGCAAGAGCTGCTGCAATGATGGTAAACACACACGTTCAGCATGCTTTTAAGCAGAATGGCGCAGCATTAATTGTGTCATTGCTGATTTTGTCTATTGTGGTGGTGTTGGTTGCGACCATGACGGTTGAGCATAATTTTCATATTCGTCGCACTTCAAATCAGCTCACTGCATCGCAAGCCGAAAGTTATCTCAGGGCAACCGAGGCGATTGCGCATAAAGCACTGGAGTTAGATTCGCAGCTAGATCAAGAAAACGGCGCCAGTGTCGACCACTTAGCTGAATTTTGGGCGCAAGAAACGCCGCCGTTTATTCTCGATAACGGTGCCTATACCGGTCGCCTGTATGATTTACAGGGCCGCTTTAATATAAATAGCTTGCTGCTCCCGCAGGCAAATCAAGGACAGTCGGCAAATCAAGGGCAGCGGGCTGTCCCTTTTACCTGGCAGCAAGGCGTTTTCATTCGCTTATTGCAAAGCTTCAATAATGATCAGCAGTCGATCAGTTATGATCAGGCTGTATCAATCACCGAAAGTGTCTTGGACTATATTGATCAAGATCAAAACACCCGCGGCTTTGACTGTGGCGAAGATGATGCTTATTACGCGATTGCTGGGCGCTCGCCACACCGAACCGCAAACCAAGCTTTAGTTTCTGTTTCTGAGCTGCGCTTGATCTGTAACTTACCGGTCAGTTTATTTCGCAAGCTGCAGCCGCATCTCACCGTATGGCCAGCTACCGGTGATACGGCTATTAATCTAAATACTGCCAGTGTTGAATTATTGTCGGCGCTGATTATCGCCGATAATGATCAAACTGCCTTGCAAAATTTGACACCGGGTTACAGTGTGCCGGCACCGATTGATCAGGCTGAGCTAAATACGCTGCTTGAGCGCCAGCAAAGCGGTTATGATGACTTCTCTAGCCTAATCAACGACCTAAACGGTTTAGTGCTTTGGCCGGGGGCAGAGATGTCGCTTGCGAGCGATTATTTTTTACTGGCATCTGATGTACAATTAGACGATGTGGTGATGCATCTAGACAGTGTAATCTCACGCAAAGATGGTACTATTAAAATTTTGGCTCGCAGTACCGACGGCTTATAAAAATATTCACTATGCTTGCAATCATACAAACGTCATTTCTAGACTCAGATTTTTTCCGTTGGCACATCGGCGATAGCATTGATCACTGTCAAAGTTTTGCTGGCAACTTAGAACAGTTAGCCGCTGCCGCACAGCAGGAAGACGCTTTGCAGCAAGTGGTGCTGGTAATTTCATCGTTAGACTGCATCTTCAAAACTATCCCATTCGCGCAGCAAGAAAGAAAGCATATTGTTAAAGCGCTGCCTTTTTTGCTGGAAGAATCGATACTGTCTGATGTTGATGGCTTGCAGCTGGTGAACGCGAAACCTGCTGCCGCAAAAGTAGAGCTTGCCGCAACTGATGCCGAACAGTTACAACAGCTGTTGGCACGGCTCTCGACGATCGGTATCACTCCCACGCTATGCATTCCCGAGCAAGCCTTAGTCATGCCCATGCTGCATTTAATTCAGCCAACAGAAACGGCGGAACCGCAGTCTGAGAGACAAAATACCGCTGTCAGTAACAGCGCGGATATTGATGCAGCAATAGATGCGGGTAGTGATGCAGGTATAGGCGCTGAGGCGCTGTATTGTATTGTGCTCGATGATAGTGCTTTGCTTGTCGATGCTGACGCTGTGTACCCTGTTGATCATGATCATATCACTTTGGCCATTAGCCAATATGCACAGCAGCCAGGTTTGCAGGGTCACGCTTTACATATTTTGGCGCAGGACAGTCAGCTTGACCTGGCGCATAGCTTATATAATAGTCTGGATACCGAGCTTAAGGATCACGGCAATACATCTGAGCCAGCGCTGCAGCTAAGCTTGCAGTCGTTTAATTATGCCAAATTAATCGCTAGCTTTATTGTCACGCAATCACCCTTGCAACAGGCCACGGCGATCCGACCGTTCAACTTCTTACAAGGCCAATTTGCACAGAGTTTGAATTGGTTTTCGATGCTTAAACCCTGGCGCTTTGTATTGCTGTTTGCCGCTGTGGTTTATCTTGCGCAAATGTTATTTTTATCTGTGCATAACACGCAGATTGAACAGCAGCTGCTGGCGCAACGTGCTGAGATGGACGCTATTTTTCGTCAGGCAATTCCGCGCGGCAACATTGTTGACCATCAAAAACAGCTGCAGCGAAAATTACAGCAGCTGTCTCAGAATGGAAGTGGACAGCAATTTATTGGCTGGTTAAATCGAGCCGGTCAGGTGTTAGCCGATGCTGAGGTCGAACAGCTGAATAGCCTACTGTATGATGCAAAAACCTCAACCATGCGTCTGGATTTTTTGGTGCAAGACTACGATCGTTTGCAAACCATTATTAATGCGCTCCAGGCTGCAGGTTTTGACACTGAAATCAAAAACTCGAATGCGCAAGATGATCAGCTGCGTGCTAGCTTATCCTTGAAAGGGGCTTAATGATGGACGCATTACGGCAAAAATTTTTAGCACTCGAAAAGCGCGATCAAAGCATGCTCATAGTGCTGATGGTGGCATTAGTGGCTTACGTATTGGTGGGTTTAATTTGGTTAGGTTTACTGGATAGTAAGCAGCAGCTTGAAAATCGTGTGTCGGCTAATCAGCAGCTAATAGGCTCTATGCAAACCACGGTGAGCCAGATTCGCCAGCTACAAGGCAATAACCCCAGTACCGCTAACACTAGATCTTTGTCGCAATTAGCTCAACAGGCTGCCAAAAAGGCTGAGCTCAAGATGTCACGGTTTCAGCCTAAGGGCGATGAGGCTCAGGTATGGCTTGATAAAGTGCCGTTTGATCGCTTATTAGTGTTTATGTCTACGATTGAGCAGCAATACGCCGTAACGGTGCTGTCGGTATCGATGAACTCTGCAAATCAAGCAGGTTTGGTCAATGCCAGAATTAAATTTACAAAGTAGTCTGCAATGAAAAGAAACGTATTAGTTGCCAGCTTGGCTAGCTTTGCCTTGCTGATTCTATTGGCTTTGAAAATGCCGTCAGACTTCTTACTTTACCAGCTAGCACAGCGAAGCGGCATGCTATATCTTGATAATGTGCAGGGCAGTTTATTTTCCGGTTCTGCGCAACACGTGCAAATTAAATTCCCTGCTGGTACCTTGAAGCGACAGAGTTATATTCTTGAACTTGGCACGGTTGAGTGGCGGCTCAAGCCTTGGTCGCTATTGATGAGCGATATTAATCTGGCTGTTAGCGCGCGTCAGGCAGATCAATTTGTTGATGCAGCTATTGTTTATGATTTTCTTAGCGATAAGCTTACCGTTAATGACAGCCAAGCACGCTTAGATATTACCTGGTTAAGTCAATTTTATCGTTTGCCAGCAAAGCTTGCAGGCCAAATTGATCTAGATGTTCAAGCTTTAGCGCTTTGGTTAGATGTTATACCAAGCTCGACCAAGCTCCCTCAGATTGATGCACTTGAGGCGCAGCTGGTGATTAATGATCTTGCTGTAAGTATCCAAAAAGATGCCTATTTGGGTGATTTTGGTATCAATATGCGTCAGCAAGATAATCAACTGCAGGCGAATCTCAGCGATATTGATGCGGCATTTAATCTTTCCGGCATGGCAAATATAGAATTAGATGATCAGCGCTATGAAGTTGATCTCAATGTACAGCCGACAGCAGAGACGGATACGGTTATCAGCCAAACCTTAAACTTTATTGCTCGTAAACAGAGCAACGGTGACTATCGTTTACAATATTCAGGTCAGCTGAATTAATCCATGTTGATCGCAATTCTCGCTGTCATTGCGCCGATATTTTTTGCAGCGGCATTGGGGTTTATTTGGTCGGCTTTGAAACAACCTTATAATGCTGAGTTTGTTTCGCGCCTGGTGATGAATATTGGCTGTCCTTGTCTGATTATTTCAACACTTAGTCAGGCAACGATTTCGATGAATGATTTTAGCCAAGTTGCATTGGCAACATTGCTGCTTCTAGCGATGTATTATCCGATTAATCGCTTGTTGATTCGCTGCCTAGCTGACGATACCCGCAGCTATATGTCCAGCCTGACGTTTGCCAATACCGGTAATATGGGAGTGCCCATCTGCTTATTTGCATTTGGTGACACAGCATTGGCGTTGGCACTGACGGTATTTATGGTCACTTCGATGCTGCATTTTTCATTGGGAGTTGCATGGACTAGCGGCAAGCCAGCGTTGCAAACGTTGTTCAAATCACCGGTGTTTTATTCAGCGTTGCTGTCGATTGTCATTGTTCTGAATCAGATTAGTCTGCCCTTAGCTGTGATGAATAGTCTAAGCCTTGTGGGCGATATGGCCATTCCGTTAATGCTGTTTTCTTTAGGGGTTTCACTGCACAGTTTGCGCATTAACGATGTTGCTAAAAGCTCTTTCTATGCGGCAGCAAGACTGTTTGTCGGGTTTATCTTGGGCTATGCTGTTGTAGAGTTATTAGCGCTCGAGGGTTTGATTCGCGGTGTGATTCTGATTCAGGCTGCGATGCCGTCAGCAGTGTTTAATTATTTGATCGCGGCAACATTCAAGCAACAAGCCGAGAAAGTGGCAGCTGTGGTGGTTATATCGACCCTGATGTCATTTTGTAGCCTACCCCTGCTGCTGTGGTTTGTCATGCAGCAGGTGTCACTCACTTAGTCGCTATCTTATCTTCTATGTGAAGCGCTAGTAGCTAAGTGAAACAGCTAATGTAATCAGCCAAAAAAATCAGCCAAATTAAACAGCCAAATTAAACAGCCAAAAATTTGCAGTACGATCATTAAACTTGCTTATAAAGATACAAATATGCACGCGACCATTCTTGATTATCAAAGCTTATGCCCTGACGACCTAGCGCTTGATGCATTATTTGACTGCCAGATTGGTGGTCAGCGCATCAACTGGACTTGCTATGACAGCACTCAGCCTGAACAAACCGCTGCGCGGGTGTCAAAACAAGACATTATTTTAACCAATAAAGTGGTTCTAGACGCTGATCTATTAGCGGCAAATACGCAGTTAAAGCTGATTATAATCTTGGCAACCGGCACAAATAATGTGGATTTAACGGCTGCTCGTGCGATGGGTATTGCTGTGGCGAATATTGTTGCCTATTCGACAGAGTCGGTGGTGCAGCAGACTTTTGCGATGCTGCTATCTTTAAAAAGTCAGTTGCCTGCTTACACCGCAGCGGTTAGCCAAGGCAAATGGAGTCGCAGTGACTTTTTTGGTTTATTGGACTATCAAATTAATGAGGTTGCAGGTGAAACCTTAGCGATCATTGGCTATGGCACGATTGGTCGGCGTGTTAAGCAGGTTGCTGAGGCTTTAGGCATGCAGGTCATTATTGCCGAGAGCTTAAGCGGTGAAGCGGATCACAGCAATAAGCGAGTGCCGCTGGATCAGATTTATCGTCAGGCCGATGTTATTTCTATACATAGCCCATTAAGCGATCAAAGTAAGAATTTGATCGATGCCCGTGCATTTGCATTGATGAAATCATCGGCGATTGTATTAAACTTAGGCCGAGGTGGTATTGTTAACGAGTCAGATTTAATCAGCGCACTGAAGCAAGGGGATATAGCCGCTGCGGCTACCGATGTTTTAAGTCAGGAGCCCCCCGCGGCTAATCACCCAATGCTTGCTGACGATATACCGAATTTGATGATCACACCGCATACCGCATGGGCCAGCCGACAGGCAAGACAGCAGCTGATTGAACAGGTGATTGAGATATTGCAAAGTTTAGCGAATCCCACTATTGTCAACCAAGTGAATTAATTGCAGAAAGAGTATAAGGCTTATGGTGGCAAAACATTCAGATGCTGATCATCCAATCGACGCAAGGCAACTGATTGAGATGCAAACCAAACTCACCTTTCAAGAAGATGCCATGCAGCAGTTAAGCGATGTGGTCGCTCAGCAGCAGCAAGATATCATGTCCTTACAGGGGCAGATGAAGCAGCTAATTTCAGAGTTAAATGCGGTATTAGGCGACTTAGAGCAGGGCAGTTTAGCGAAGTCGCCAGTTGATCAAAAACCGCCGCATTACTAGCCACAGCGCATTAGCAGTCACAGTAAGTGCAAAAATACTGCTAAACGCATTGCTAAAGCAGATAAATATATAAAATAATTACAGCAAATATAAATCATCCCGCGCAATGGCGCTTATCTCAATGAAGCTGATGAGCCATTATTATGTTTAAACGTCTGCCGATCAGTTTCAAAATTGGCCTGATTGCGGCAATTGGCCTGGTTGGCTTTGCTATTTATCAAGCGGTTAACTACCGTCTTTCCGTTGATATTCGCGATAGACTCGCTTACCTGATCGAAGATGAGTTTCAGGTACTGCAGTTTTCCAATTATTTACAAATCAATTTTAATCAGCTTGATGAGCTGTACCAAGCTGCGCTGGCAGAGGCCGATTTAGATACGCTAGATGAGGCCAACCAACAAGCAAAAAATATTGAGAATGAATTTGCCTACGTTCAGGCACGTTATCAACTGCCAGCAGAAGAGTTTAATCAGCTGCAAAGCTCGTTTACGCAATATCAGCGCAGTATCGCAAGTCACACCCGCAGGGTCATTGAAAATGAACTGAACTATGATCAAATTATTGCCGGCTACGACAGTATCTATACACAACGTGAACAATATCTAAAGTTACAGAAAAGCTTCCTGAACAATCGCTACCAGTCCTTTGATAGCCAACTACAGACTATTAACGACGATGAGAAATTTATTGTTGAGTTTGGCTTGATCTTAGGCTTGATTCTTTTTCTGGTGTTGGGCTTGTTCTCACTGTTGATCATTCAACGGGTAGTGACGGCCTTTCAGAATGCGGTTGAATTTGCACATGCCATTGCTGCGGGTGATCTCGATGCCAGTTTACAAACCAAGGCTCGTGACGAAACCGGTCAATTGGTACAGTCGCTAAACTCAATGCGCTTTGTGCTGAAGCGTGAGAATCAACACCGTTTGCAGCGCGAGGCGGCGCAGTTATTTTTGACCGGTCTAGACGACAGCATGCGCGGCGACCCTGGCGTTGATCAGCTTATCGAGAATGTCTGTGAATATTTACAGGCTAGTATCAGCAAAATTCATGCGATGGGTTTTTATTTGCGTGTTGATGAAGATAGTCTGGTGTTACAACAGCAAAGCGGTGTGGATCAGATTCTCAGTTTTGACCAAGTTATTAACCTTGATGAGGGCAAAGCTGGAGAGGCGGCGATTGAAAAGCAAGCGATACAATATTTCGGGCTTTACGATCGACAAGACGATGAAGCTGATGAGCTGCTCAGCGATACCTCGATACATGAAAAGCCTGCGCATTGGTTAATCTTCCCAATTTTATTAGACCAGGAGCTGGTTGCGCAATTAGTGTTTAGTGCAGCCGACTCAAGCGTAACCAATAAATTAAAGGTCTTATTACTGCAGGCGAATAACAGTATTGCGGTTGCTATTAATTCAGCGCAAACGCGAAAAAAAGTAGCCTTCATGCTTGAACAAACGCAGCAGCAAGCAAAAGAGTTGCAGCGTCAACGCTATGAGCTTGGTGTGATTAATGATCAACTGGAAGATAAGACTCGAGATTTAGATAGACAAAAATCTGAAGTGTTAGAGAAGAACGAACTGCTAGAAGCTTCGCAGATTGAGCTATTAGATAAGTCAAAAGCACTGGAATTGTCGGGTAAATATAAATCGCAGTTTTTATCGATCATGTCGCACGAGTTGCGAACACCTTTAAACAGTATCTTATTACTCTCAGACGCCTTACTAGAAAATCGCGATCGACAACTCTCCAATGAAGAAGTCAAGCATGCGCAGGTTATCCATAATGCGGGTGAAGAATTATTGAATTTGATTAATGACATCCTAGACCTCTCTAAAGTTGAAGAAGGAAAAATGGATGTCGTATTTGACACCTTGAAACCCATCGATATAGCTAATGAGCTAACGATGCAGTTTGAGATGTTAGCAAACAATAAAAATCTTTCTTTTTCTTGTCAGGTGCAAGCCACTGCACCCGAGGTCATTTATACCGATAAGCATAGATTGTTTCAGATACTGAAAAATTTCATATCTAATGCCTTTAAATTTACTGAGTATGGCTCTGTGACTGTAGTGATTGATAAGGCTAGCGATGAAGATTTATTGAAGATGTTAGATAGCGATGGTCTTGATCGCGATCATGAATTTGTCAGTTTTAACGTGGTTGATACCGGTATTGGTATCCCCTTAGACAAACAATCGATTGTGTTTGATGCATTTAAGCAGGCTGATGGCACCACTAGCCGAAAGTTCGGCGGCACAGGCCTTGGTTTAACTATCTCGAAAGAGCTGGCTCTATTACTCGGTGGCTCAGTGAGTTTAAGCAGTGCAGGCATTGGCAGTGGCTCTGAATTTGCAGTTGCAATACCGGTTGGTTCGGCCAATGCCATGCTGCAGCAAGAACAGTCTGTCAAAGTTTCCTTATTAGATCAGGCCGACAGCGGCTATTTAGCAACGGATTTGATTCAGCGCTTTCCCTTGCCTGAAAGCTTACCGAGCGAGACGATTTTATACGTTTGCGATTCACAACACCGTCTTGATCTGATCGAAACCTTGCTGGCGGATTTTCCGTTAAAGTTGGTGATAAAAAATAAAGCGGATGCACTACTGGCATTTTTAGCAAAAGTGCGGCCGATTGCCATTGTGGTAGAGGGTGACTGTCCGGCACTTATTGAGGCTTTGCTTAAGCTTGATGATTTACCGCCAGTATTTAGCATTGCCTGTAGCCACGCTGAGCTTAATCAGCTTGCTTTGCAGACTTATCGATACTGCAACCCAGCAAGCTTTGAATCCATCTTTGACCACTTATTGCTGAGTAAGCCTGGCTCGCCAGCCAGAACCTTGTTCATCGAAGATAATGCTGTCTTTCACGAAGTGATTCGCTCGGTGTTTGCTAAGCAAGGCTTAAGTGTAGATATTGTTACTAGCGCTGAGCAATCGCTGCAGATGCTCTACCAGCAAAGCTATGAGCTGGTGATTGTCGATCTGAATCTACCCGATTTTTCAGGTTTAGATATTATTCGAGTGATCCGCTCAATGCCGGTATATTTAGATAAACATATTGCGCTGTTTACCGCGGAAGATTTATTGGCTGATAAGCGTCGTGTATTACTGTCTTATGCTGACGAAATCATCGTTAAATCACCGCATGGTGTGCAAGATATCGCCGTGCAGGCTAAACAGTTGATTAAGCAAAGGCGTTTAGCAACCTACAGCACATCATCAGATATGGCGCAAAGCCTCAGCAGCGGCGATATCTTGGCGCAGAAAAGTTTGCAAGATAAAACTATTTTGCTGGTCGATGATGATACACGCAATTTATACTCTATGAGCACGACTCTGCAAAGTCAGGGTGTTCGCGTTTTTCAAGCCAGTAATGGTAAAGCAGCATTAGACATATTGATGGCAGAAACCTCGATCGAGCTGGTGTTGTTAGATATTATGATGCCAGATATGGACGGCTATGAGGTGTTAAAACATCTGCGCAATAGTCCCTCACTGGCCAATATTCCAGTGATTGCATTAACTGCGAAGGCGATGCTGGGTGATCGGCAAAAATGTCTGGATGCAGGTGCCACCGATTACCTGTCAAAACCGGTATTGGTAAAGCAATTATTCAATCGTATTCATATGCATCTGGTTTAGCCTCAGGGAAGTATAGTTAGCATGCTTAAAGAAATCATCTCCAGTGCCAGACAGGCCAGACGTGTCAGTCAAACCACGGCTGCCATGAATAAGCTTGCCTTTACCATGTTAAAAAGCAGCAACCGCCGCGCGGAGTTTCCGTTTGAGCTGCAAAAGACCATGCAGTCATTAGGTGCCACCTATGTCAAACTGGGTCAATTGATCGCTAGCTCGCCGACCTTGTTCCCCCTCGAATATGTCGATGCCTTTCAAGATTGTTTGGACCAAACTGAAAAGCTGCCCTTTGCAGACATACAGCAGATTTTAGAGCAAGAGCTCGGGGTGCGCTTAAAAACCCGTTTTCGCTATATCGACCCAAGGCCCTTAGCCTCAGCTTCGATTGCCCAAGTGCATGCGGCCGAGCTAATTGATGGCACCCAAGTGGTGTTAAAAGTGCAAAAACCTGGGGTACAGCAACTGTTAGAAACGGATTTTCAGTTTATTAAATTTTCTACCCAGCTGATTGAAATGATTAGCCCAAAGTCTTGGAAATCATCGCTGAGCGATATCATTGAAGAAATTCGACATGGCATGCTGGAAGAGTGTGACTTTCGGCAAGAGGTCGACAATATTCAAGAATTTGCGAGCTTTCTGCAACAGCAGCAAATTGATGCGGTTGTCGTGCCTAAAGTCTATCGCGAGCTCTGCTCGCGGCAGGTGATTACCATGCAGCGTTTCTTTGGCGTGCCCTTATCCGACACCGCTGCGGTTAGGGCGATTAGTAATGACCCTCAGCTGGCATTGATGCAGGCATTAGAAACTTGGTTTTTATCGTTACGGCACTGCCACCTTTATCATGCCGATTTACACGCTGGCAATGTGATGATGTTAGAAAACGGGCAAATTGGCTTTATCGACTTTGGCATTGTTGGNCGGATTTCCGATAAGACCTGGGAAGGCATGATGTCATTAGGCGTGCATGTGCCGAATCAAGATTTCAACGGCATTGCTGAGGCGCTGCTGCAGATTGGCGCCACCAGCGAATCGGTGCAAACAACAGTATTCGCCGATGACCTGGCCCGTATTTGGCGAAAATTATCCAGTGATCAACTGCTCGATCAAGCTGAGCCGGATGAGTTTTGGAAAGTGCTGACCCTTGATCTGTCAAAAGTCAGTAAGCGGCATGGTATTCGCTTTCCGCGCGAGTTTACCTTGCTGGTGAAGCAGTTTCTTTATTTTGACCGCTATATGCGTATCTTAGCGCCAGATGCCTCTATGTTTGACGACGCTAACTTTGACCAGATGCTTTATTCGACATAAAGCTGTAAATCTGAGTCGATCAGATCTAGCTGTTCAGACTGCCGATAGGATTCTAATCGCTCGGCATTGACGTGAATCGCCACACTATGGCGAGTAGCTTCGATCGCAATAGACACTAAAATGCCGGTGAAAATAACCCCCATAATCGCGATGGCGATGGCAATCACGCGCGAGAGGTGCTGCTTCGGGCGGATGTCACCATAGCCAACGGTAGTCGCCGTGATCAGTGACCAATACAGGCTGTCTAAGCGGTCCCAGCGCTCGATTTTGCCAACCACTTGGCCCAGCCCAATAATCAGGCTGGACAGGCTGATTAAAATGGGCGAAATCAGCAGCATCACCTGAAAAAACGTCCGGCTAAAGTCTAGGGTAAACTCCATCTCAGTAAACTAGCGTCTCGATGATGGATTGGTAGATATCGGTTAAAGGCTCAATATCGTCTAGCTTCACGCGCTCGTTAATTTTATGAATAGTCGCGTTGACCGGACCAATCTCAACGACCTGCGCACCGGTGGGTGCAATAAAGCGGCCATCAGATGTACCACCCGCCGTCGACAAGGTAGTCGCGCGACCGGTGGTTTGTAAAATAGCCTGTTTTGTTGCATCGACTAAGTTACCCTCGGCGGTAAGAAAGGGCTGGCCTGATAACTTCCAGTCAATATCGTAGTCAAGCTGATGCTTATTCAAAATAGCCTCGGTGCGCTGGCGTAAGTCTGCCTCGGTTAACTCGGTTGAAAAGCGAAAATTAAACATCACCTCAACATCGCCGGGAATCACATTGCTTGCCCCAGTGCCGCCATTAATATTGGAAATTTGAAAGCTTGTGGCGGGGAAAAAGTCATTGCCTTGATCCCATTCTTCAGCGGCTAACTCGGCTAATGCTGGTGCAACCCGATGTATCGGATTATCCGCTAGGTGAGGGTAGGCAACATGGCCTTGAACCCCTTTGACAGTAAGTAAGCAGCCTAGGCTGCCACGGCGACCGTTTTTAATAATATCGCCAACGCTGTCGGTAGAAGAGGGTTCGCCAACCACACAATAATCAATTTTGATGTCATTCGCTTCAAGCCATTCAACAACCTTTACCGTACCGCAGCTGGCAGGACCCTCTTCGTCAGAGGTGATTAGAAAAGCGATGCGACCCTGTAGCGATTTGCCGGTCTGTTTAGCGTTCTCTGCCGCACGTTCACAGGCAACAACCATGGCTGCTAATGAGGTCTTCATATCTGCCGCGCCGCGGCCATACAGATATCCATCGCGTATGGTGGGCTCAAATGGATGCGAATTCCAGTCGTCAAGACTGCCTGGCGGCACCACGTCGGTATGGCCAGCAAAGCACAGCAGCGGCCCCTGATCGCCAACGATGGCCCATAAATTGTCAACCTCGCCATGCTCATCGGCATAGCTGAGAGTTTTACATTCAAAGCCCAGCGGTTTTAAACGCTCAGCCATCATTGGCTGGCAGTGCATATCATCTGGGGTTACTGAAGGTTGAGCAATTAAGGCTTTGGTTAATTGAAGGGTTTCATCGGTCATCGGTTGTACTTCACAAAAATAAACGCAGCATAGTATAAAGCTTTTACGTTTGGGATGCAGCTTTGTGCTACATGCCATAACGGTCTGTGCCGATACTGATATAAGCTGTGATGACGATACCAACAGAGCTGAAAATTATCAGCTTCTGCCAGCAGAACATTAATGACGACGTTTAATGACTATACTCAATGACGATGTTGCTTAAGCTGTCGATACAGCTGATCTTTCAGTTCTGCACGGCTTTGCTTTAGCCGTTGCATGGCTAAATCTTCTATTGGGCCATTATTTAGCTCCAGCGTACGGATTTCGCGGTCCAGTGCATTGTAGCGTTTATTCTCCTGTTGAAATGCATGGTTATGGTTAAGCAGGTATTCAATAACGTCGTCAAACTCGGGAAAGTCATGACTCAGCGTGTGCTTTTCTCCAAGCATAAAAACTCCTAATTGCAGTCGTGCTGGATTGCCAGTCACAATCCATCAACACAGTTTTAACCTTAGTTAATATTCATACCTTTGCAAGCGAAACAAAGATGCTACGAGGCTAAG